>JBDIWL010000205.1:0-3213 GCA_039638315.1 Candidatus Caldatribacterium thermophilum
TTTCCTGAGCCTCCTTGAGGATTTCCGGAAAGGTTACGTCGCTTTTCCGGTCCTTGTGAACCTCGCCGAGTCCTGGATTATCCGTTTTGAGGAACCCTATCTCTCCCGCCAGGTCCTCTTCCGCCCGTACCCTGAGGCGCTACGACCAAAGGAGTTCGACGACCTCCTCCCGGAGAGGGATTTCTGGAGAGGCACTTAGGTGGAGCGCAAAAGCGCCTCCGTCATGGCGTCCATGAATTCCGGGACGTCGTCGGGGACTCTGCCTGTGACGATGCGGCCATCGATAACCGCAGACCAGTCAAAGCTATAGGTCCCACCCATAATGGGTACTGCGTCTTTGCAGGCGAGCCAGCCGGCACTCTTTTTCCCCTCTAAGAGTCCCGCAGCCGCAAGGGCGATGGGGGCATGGCATATGCCAGCAACGACCTTCCCTTTTTCGTAAACGCTCCGCAAAAAGGCAAGGGGTGTAGAGGCGACCACGCAATTCCAGGGGCAGAACGCCCCGGGAACCATGACAAGGTCGATACCCTCTTGGGGAATCTCTTCAAGGGGAGCGATACGGTAGTACCCCAGGGGAACCTCCTGCAGAGGCACGGAAACTCCAAAGTTCCCCACCACCACATCAAGGCCAAGAAGGGGTGGACGGGAACGGAGTGGTGCCTTGAACGTGCCAAGGACGACTTCTGCTCCCCGGAAGAGGAACTCAAGGACCGGGACGACGAGTTCCACATCTTCAAAATCCTCCCCAGCGATAATCACCACCCGCTTCCCCCTGAGGATACCCTCCCGGGGGTCGGAAAACGCCGGGTCAAAGTACTGGCAGAGCTTGCGGACAAAGTGAGGTGCATACACGGTATCCTGTGCTGTGAGGACCGTGCCATCAAGAACTAAAGGGGTATCGGCGAGTTCCCCAAGGCGCTCGATGAGGAAAGCCACAATCTTACTTCCCGTTGCTCGCTTCCCCTGGAGCATCCCTGCGCTCACAAGCACCAAAGCCCCATCACCAATGGACCCCAAAAGCGCCCCACGGGCGGCAACATCCCGCACAAAGGCTAAAACAGCGTCCTCGGTCATCATAACGTCTGCCGAGTGCCCACCAAGGACAACGAGGGCATCGTAATCCTTTGGGTCAGCTTCCTTGAGGGGCTTGAAACCGTAGCGCTCCTGTGAAAGGGTGGGAATAGGGTCGACACTCATATCCCACATACCGGTGACGCCCTTTCCCTTCACGTGAGGTCGGGTGAACTTCCAGGTGACCCAGTCAACAAGGAGGAACTCTGGATATCCACCGAACTCACTCAGGTACTCGGCAAGGTAATAGGCCTGGAAATCGCTGAATTCGCTGGCCACAAGGAGGCCAATTCGCTTCCCCAGGAGGGGACCCTGGGGTTTCCGCTTCCCCGCATGGGGCCCTTCGAAGAAGATAACCCCATCCTCTTCCCGCACCGTAACCCCCGTTCTCCGGGCAACGTCAAGAAAAGCAGTCATCCTTCTCCCTCCCTTACAAGAGCACGCTCCACGTACTCCACGACTTCCGAGGCCAAGGCAACGGCGCCCTGTGCCACCTCTTCAGTGTACACCCGGGCAGGAATATCTCCAGGAAGCCCGTTAGGGTAACGGGTAGGAACGTAGTAGCTGTCAAGAATCGCCCACCGTTTCCTCCGTTCCAGAAAATCCTCTCTGAAGCGTCCTGCTTCCTCACAGAGTTTCCCCACCGAGTGCCCGAGGACAATTTCTTCCCCCTGGGCATAGAGGTACGCCTTGAGGGCTTTTTCAGCCACCTGCTGCGCCAGAAAGCAAGCAAGGTAATACCCTCCCCTTTCGGCGAGGTCTTTCGCCCACCGAAGGTCTTCCTTTGCCTGCTCAAGCCACCTTTGCCCTTCAGAAAACGCGTCCTTTCTCATGCAGCACCTTCCCCTCCCTGAGAGCTCTACGGAAAAAGGGACGTTCCCTAAGAGCAGCAAATTCCTCCGGGGTGTACACGAGGACATCCGCATCAACGGGAAAGTCGAGGTACTCGTACACCCGGGCAGTTCGGGAGAGAAAGTCCTCATCGGATTCCATAATGACGATGAGGTCAAGGTCGGTAAAAAGGTCTCGCTGACCACGAGCGTAAGAACCAAAAAGGAGAATCCCCCGAACCCCGGGAAGTGCAGAGAGCATAGTTACTGCTTTGCGCAGTGATGCCTCAAGCCGGGCGAGGTACTCTGCCCGAAGCTTTCCAAGGTCCAAAAGGGCAACACCCCCAGCTCCTACACCATAAGGGCAAAGGGTTCCTCAAGCAGGGTCTTCAAAAACTGCATGAACTGGGCAGCCACTGCGCCATCGATGATGCGGTGGTCACAGGAGAGGACGAGTTCCATGACGGAAAGAGGAACAATGTCTTTGCCGTCAAAGACCGGACGTTTCTTGATGGCTCCACAGGCAAGGATTGCTGACTCAGGGGGGTTGATAATCGCCGTAAAGGCATCAACACCAAACATGCCGAGATTGGAGATGGTGAAGGTACCACCGGAGATGTCTTCGGGGGTGAGCTTCCCGGCTTTTGCCCGCTCCACAAGGTCATGGAGCTCAACAGTAATCTGGGCGATGCTCTTTTTCTGTACTTCCTTGATAACCGGAACAATGAGCCCGTCTTCTAAGGCCACGGCAACACCAATATGCACGTCCTCATGGAAGACGATGCCCGCATCGGTAAAGGAAGCGTTAAGGAGCGGGTACCGCTCTAAGGCTTTGGCGACCATCTTGACGAGGATATCGGTGTAGGAGACCCGAAGGCCAGTTTGCTTCTCCACAAGGGGCAGGAGGCGTTCCCGCATGCGGACGAGTTCTTCCGCCAGAACTTCCTGGAAAATGAAAAAGTGGGGCTTTGTCCTGGCACTCTCCTGCATGCGTTCGGCGATGATGCGGCGCATCCGGGAAAGGGGAACAACCTCTCCTGGAACCTCTTTCACCGCCTCGATCCGCTCCACCTTTTCAGTGACCGGAGCTTTTTTCCGTGCTTCCTCAAGGGCTCTCCGTGCCCGCTCCACATCTTCTTTAACGATGCGACCCCCGGGACCGGTACCCTGCACAGTTGCAAGGTCGATACCGTACTCCTGCGCGAGTTTCCGGGCAAGGGGCGAAGCCTTAATGCGTTCTTCCTTGACTACCTCCTCCTCCACCACCTTCTCCTGAAGCGGTTCTTCCACAGCCTGGGGTGTTTCTGCCTTC
>JBDIWL010000206.1:0-3202 GCA_039638315.1 Candidatus Caldatribacterium thermophilum
TCACACCCGGAACACCGCCACCGCCTCTTGAAGTTCCCGCGCTACGGTGCTCAAGGTCTCAATGGCTGAGGTGATTTCCTCTAAAGAAGCGCTCTGTTCCTCAGTGGAAGCAGAAACTTCTTCGCTTGAAGCAGCGTTCTCCTCAGCAATAGCGGCAAGGGAAGATACCTGCTCAGCAATGGTAGCGATGTGCTCGGCAATTGCCACCACAGCCTGGGCAATATCCTCAGAGAAACGGGCGACTTCGTGCTGTGCGCCTTCCATGTCCCTTCGCGTTCCCTCAAGGATGTCCCGGGAGAGAGCGATTCGGGATATAGCCTCCCGGACTCTACCAATGGCTTCGGTAATACTTGTTAAGCTCTGGACAACGTGTTGCACCTGCGACACACCCTCGGTCACTTCAGCGCTTGTCCGTTCCATGCGATGCACCGCATCCTGAGTGTCCTTTTGGATTTCGACAATGAGTGCAGCAATCTGCTGCGCTGCCCGGGCAGACTCTTCGGCAAGCTTCCGCACTTCCTCAGCCACCACGGCAAAGCCACGCCCTGCTTCCCCAGCTCGGGCGGCTTCAATTGCGGCGTTCAGGGCAAGGAGGTTCGTTTGCTCAGCAATATTGGTGATTACATCGACAATTTTGCCAATTTCCTGGGAACGACCTTCGAGCTTACCGATGCTCTCACCGATTTCCCTTGCCATTTGAGCAATACGCCCGATGCTCTCGACGAGGAAAGCAAGGGTTTTCTGGCCCTTTTCAGCCTCTTCAGCAACTCTCTGACCTTCCTGCACTGCTCCTTCAACGCTTTTTGTGACCTCGGCAAGGGCCTCTGCATTTCTCGTGATGCGTTCTCTGAGGGTCGTCTGAAGGAGTTCGAGATTCTTTTTAGAGAGCGCTTCGACGTGACGCACCTTTTGCGTTATGTCCTGCGTACGTTCGTTGAGCCTCTGGAGTTCCTCACCCTGACGGTTTGCTCCATCAGCCACCTGAGCAATGGTTTTGGCAATTTCCTGGGTTGCCCGAGAGATTTCGTTCACCGAAGACGCGAGCTCTTCACTGGAGGCCGCAAGGGCAGTGGCATGATTGACCACTTTCCCAATAACTTCTCTCCAGCGCTGAACCATCCTAACAAGAGCTGAAGCCATGACACCAAGTTCATCGCCCCGTTTGACATCAACCATGTCCCCACAACTGGCGAGGTCCCCCTGGGCGAGGCAGCTGAGATGGGATACCATGCGTCTTATAGGAACAACAAAAGTACCGCTTATGAGGAAAGCGAAAAGGGCAACAACAGCACCAACGACAGCAAAGAGGAACAGGGCAAACCGTACCGTCTCCTGAACTGGTCGGAAGACCTCAGCAACGGGGAATACCCCAACAATGCGCCAGTCTTTCCAGTTCGCCTCAGAGAAGTACCGGTAGGGGGCAACTTTAGCGAAAACACCCAAATTCTCAATTCCCTGGAAACTATACCGCACAGTTCCCCGTTCCCCCTGCAAGGGAGCCTCAAGGGAACCAAGACCTATATCTTGGAGCGTTTTCCCAAGAAGCGACTTATCGGGATGCCCAACAATATCTCTGTGTTTCGCACAGTAGATGTATGGGTATCCTGTTTCTGCAAAGCGAGCACCAGCACTCACCTCATCCCCAAGTTTTGCAAGGTCCAGCCGAAAACCCACGACCCCAGCAAGCGTACCCTTTTCGTCATACACCGGAGCAGAAACGTTAAGGACGTGCACTCCAAGGTCCCGGGAGAGGCGGATATCGCTGAGGTAGGGCTTTCCCGTCTCTTTGGGCACCTTGAACCAATCAAGGTCGCTTTTGTCCTCCCCAACGATGCCCTGGGAGTCGGCAACCTGTATCCCTGAGGCGTCGAGAAAAGATGCCGAGAGCACGAGAGGGTGATTCCGCACGAATTCCGCAAGGACCTGGGAACGTTCCTCATGAGAAGAGCCCGATGAGCGGATGCGAAAATCCTGAGCAAGGAAAAGGGCATACTCGATATTTCGGGAGAGCGTAGAAGCAAGCTCGTGCGCAATTTTCTGGACAATAATCGCTGCGTTATCGAGCTCCCGGTGCACAAGCGTTCTCTGGAAACGAGAACCGCTCAACCAGGTCAAAAGGGCAAGGGGAACAAGGGACACAAGAAGGAAGAGGAGAAGAAGCCTGCCGCGAATGCCGAAAAAACTCCCTCGAAACATGCGCATCCCCCCTGTGGTCAATTTTCATTATATTATATCGTCACCTCCCAGAGAAACTTTACGCCCCTGTGGTACAATACGACCATGACGGCGCAGAAAATGCTCATTGCTGACCTTGCCCTCCTTGGGGTTACGGCAATCTGGGGAGCAACGTTCGTGACCATGAAAAACCTTCTGGCAAGTACTCCTCCCCTCACTATCCTCTTCTGGAGGTTCCTTGTAGCCTTTGGAGTCCTTGCGGGTTTCTCTCGACCCCGGAGCCTGAGGGTACTGAAAGAGGGGGCAATCCTTGGCGGAGCGCTCTTTGGAGGGTACCTTTTCCAGACTCTGGGACTTCTCTACGTGACTCCCGCCCGTTCCGCTTTCGTCACCGGATTCTGCACCCTCATTGTGCCCCTTTTCGCCTACCTCATCCTCCGGGTGCAACCTGAGAAAACTCTCCCCGGGAGCATCGCCTTAGCACTCCTTGGGCTTTTCCTCCTCACGGGCAGTAGCAGGGAGAAAGGTTTGCTCTTTGGAGATGCCCTAACGCTCCTTGGAGCAACGGCGTACGCTCTGCAGATTGTCCTCGTTGAGCGCTTCACAAAGAGGAACGATGCTTTCGCTCTTGCCACTGTGGAAATGGGAATGGTAGCTCTTTTGAGCCTTTTTCTCGCCCTACTTTTCCCGGGACAGAAAATGCTCCCCCAGACTTTTCAAGCCTGGGGGAGCATCCTCTTTCTTGGTGTTGCTGCAACCGGCCTTGCCTTCACGGTCCAGAAGCTCGCTCAGCGCTATACCACAGCAACCCATGCGGGAATCATATTCATCTCTGAGCCCGCTTTCGCCGCAATCTTTTCCTACTTCCTCTGGGGGGAACGACTCACCACACAGGGCATCCTTGGATGCGCCCTGATGCTCCTTGGTATCCTCACCACCCAGCTTCGTTTCAGTCCTGGCGCTCCATCTCTTCAACTTTCAGCTCAAACTCAAGACCCTCAAGGCAGAGAAGGTCAATGATTTTCTG
>JBDIWL010000207.1:0-3200 GCA_039638315.1 Candidatus Caldatribacterium thermophilum
GGTTTGCTGGAGTGGGCTTTATTCTCCTTGTCCTCTGGCTCCTTGAGTACCTTGAAGGGCACTTCCTGCGGACGAAGGGCAGACACTCCCTGGAACTCATCCTTGAGGATGAGCCGGGAGCTCTCGGTAAGGTTGGCCTTACCCTTGGGGAGCTTGGGGTGAACATCGATGCCGCCCGGGTGCGCAAAGAAAGGGGAAGGACGCGGTGTGTGCTCCTTGTGCACATCCCGAAGGCCAAAGGTGTTGTGGAGGTCGCTTCCGCTTTACGGAGGCTTGACGTCGTGCAGGACCTTGAGATTCGGTGAGGAAGGGATGGTCTACAGTGGAAGGCATGAAAGCGCCACGGGGGACACGGGATATTCTCGGTGAGGAGGTACTCCTCTGGCAGAAACTTGAGGATGTGGTGCGGAAAACGGCGCTCCTTTTCGGATACGAGGAGATTCGCACGCCCATCTTTGAACACACCGAGCTCTTCACCCGGGGGGTTGGGGAGGAGACGGACATTGTCCAGAAGGAGATGTACACCTTCACCGATAAGGGAGGACGGAGCCTTACCCTGCGCCCGGAGGGTACAGCACCGGTTGTTCGGGCCTACCTCGAACACGGGTTTCCGGTGCGTGAGCCCCGGGTCAAGTGGTACTACCTTGGTCCCATGTTCCGGTATGAGCGTCCTCAGGCAGGACGCATGCGCCAGTTCCACCAGTTTGGCTTTGAGGCTCTGGGTTTTGGGGAGCCAGCCTGCGATGCGGAGATTATTCACCTTGCCTGGACAATTTACACGGAGCTTGGTCTTTCGGGCTTGTCCCTTGAGGTGAATAGCATCGGTTGCCCCCTCTGCAAGCCCCAGTACGTTGCAAAACTCCGGGAGTACCTCATTCCCCACAAGGACAGGCTCTGCGGGAATTGCCTGCGGCGTCTTGAGAGCAATCCCTTGCGGGTTCTGGACTGCAAGGAGGAAACGTGCCAGGGAGTTTTCGATGCAGAGGATTTCCCGAAGATTCAGGATTTTCTCTGCGCTCCGTGCCGGGAGCACGAGGCGGCGCTCTTTACCCTCCTTGAGAATCTTCGCATCCCCTTCACCGTGAACCATCGTCTTGTTCGGGGACTTGACTACTACACCCGCACGGTTTTCGAGGTGAAGGTGCGCCACCTTGGGGCGCAGGATGCCATAGGTGGTGGTGGGAGGTACGATGGCCTTGCGAAAGCCCTTGGGGGACCTGATACCCCCGGGGTTGGCTTTGCAGCAGGGATGGAGCGCATTGTCCTCCTCCTTGAGAGAGAAGCACAACCTTCTTTACCCTTCCGGGTGTACCTGGCACCTCAGGATGCACCTGCTGAGGCGGTTCTGCTCTCCTTGAGCCGGGAGCTTGCTGCCTGGGGCATTCCCTTTCACCTGGACTTTGCCGAGAAGAGCCTCAAGTACCACCTGAAGCATGCCCAGAGGATGCGTGCCCGGTTCGTGGTGATTGTTGGGGAGAGGGAACGGGAAGAGGGAGTTTTCGCCCTTAAGGACCTCACCTCGGGGGAACAGGTGTCCCTTTCCCTTGGAGAACTCCTGGAGCGGCTTCGAAAGGAGCGGGAACTATGCTGAGGACGCACACCTGTGGGGAGCTTCGAAAAGCTGATGCAGGAAAAGAGGTCACCCTTGCCGGATGGGTGCACCGTGTCCGGGACCATGGGGGGATTGTGTTCTTGGACCTCCGGGACAGATGGGGCATAACCCAGGTGGTGGTGGACTCAAAGAATGAAGCCGCCTATGCGGTCGCCTCTTCTCTTCGTCCGGAGTACGTGGTCCAGGTGCGGGGGGTGGTGGTGGAGCGTCCTGAAGGACTCGCAAACCCGCGCCTTGCCACCGGGGACATAGAGGTCCATGCAACATCCCTTACCATTCTTTCCCCTGCAGAGCTCCCTCCTTTTGAGATAGAGGGGAAAAGGGAAGTGGATGAATCCCTTCGCCTCCGGTACCGGTACCTTGACCTGCGACGTCGCAGGATGCAGGAAAACCTCTTTTTGCGTCATCGGGCAGCCCAGGTCATTCGCCGCTTCCTCGACTCCCGCGGCTTCATAGAGGTTGAGACACCCTTCCTCACGAAGAGTACTCCCGAAGGTGCCCGGGATTTCCTTGTGCCGAGCCGACTGAACCCCGGATCGTTCTATGCGCTGCCTCAATCGCCGCAGCTTTTCAAGCAGATTCTCATGATTTCGGGGTTTGACCGTTACTTCCAGATTGTTCGCTGTTTTCGCGATGAGGACCTTCGAGCCGACCGGCAGCCTGAGTTCACCCAGGTGGACATTGAGATGTCCTTTGTGGATCGAGAGGATGTACTCCACCTTGTGGAGGAGCTCATGCAGGTCCTTTTTGCTGAGGTCCTTGGGGTATCCCTTTCCATCCCCTTCCCCCGCCTCTCCTATGAAGAAGCCATGAAGCGGTACGGAACGGACAAACCTGACCTTCGCTTTGCCTTGCCCATTGAGGACCTCACGCCCCTGTTCCTTGAGGAAGAAGCGTCCTTTGCCGAGTCTGTGGCGGTTCGGGGTCTTTTCGTCCCGGAGGACCATGGATTCTCGAGGAAGAAGCTCGATACGCTTGCTGGGGAGGCAAAGGAGAAGCATCTTGCCCTTTCCTGGATTCGGAAAAGCCAGGGAGAGTTCGCCTCACCCCTCAAGGGGAAGGTTTCTGAAACCCTCTTCCGGCGTCTTGTGACTCAGTACCCCTTTGAGGAGGGTTCGGTGCTCTTCGTCCTTTGGGGAGAGGAAAAGGCCCTTCAGGAGTTCCTTGGGGAACTCCGATTGCGGATTGGGAGAGACCTCTCAAGAAAGGAGCGCTTTGCCTTCACGTGGGTTTTGGACTTTCCGCTTCTTGAGTGGAGCGAAGAGGAAAACCGCTGGGTTTCGGTGCACCACCCCTTCACCGCACCCTTTGATGAGGACATTCCTCTTCTTGATACCGACCCGGGAAAGGTCCGGGCAAAGGCCTATGACCTGGTCCTCAATGGCTATGAGGTTGGAGGGGGCAGCATCCGGATTCACCGGAGGGACCTCCAGGAGAAGGTGTTCACCCTCTTGCGCCTGACGGAAGAAGAAATCCGCGAGAAATTCGGCTTTTTCGTCGAGGCGCTCCAGTTTGGCTGTCCCCCTCACGGGGGCATTGCCCTGGGTTTTGACCGGCTCGTCATGCTCCTCTGTGGGGAGGATTCTAT
>JBDIWL010000208.1:0-3190 GCA_039638315.1 Candidatus Caldatribacterium thermophilum
GGGTTCTTGGCCTTGGAGATATCGGCCCTGAGGCTGCCCTTCCGGTCATGGAGGGGAAAGCCCTCCTTTTCCGTTACCTCGGTGGTGTGGATGCGCTGCCCCTGTGTCTCAGGGTCAGGAGTCCTGAGGAGCTTATCGGGGCGGTGAAAATGCTTGAGCCAAGCTTTGGGGGCATTAACCTTGAGGATATAGCGCAACCAGCCTGCTTTTTCATTCTTGAAAGGCTTCAGGAAGAGCTCGAGATTCCAGTATGGCACGATGACCAGCAGGGTACAGCTCTTGTGGTTCTTGCTGGGCTTCTTGGAGCCTTGGATGTTGTGGGGAAGAAGAAGGAGGAAATTCGGGTTGCTCTTATTGGAGCAGGAGCATCGAATCTCCGTATTGCCGATTTGCTCATCAAGGCGGGGGTGCGAGGGGAGAATATCGTGCTCTGCGACACAAAGGGTATTCTCCACAGGGACCGGGAGGACCTTGCCCGGGAAAATCCCTGGAAGTGGAAGTTC
Source organism: Candidatus Caldatribacterium thermophilum (assembly GCA_039638315.1). GTDB lineage: Bacteria > Atribacterota > Atribacteria > Atribacterales > Caldatribacteriaceae > Caldatribacterium > Caldatribacterium thermophilum. The sequence continues at coordinate 504 of JBDIWL010000208.1, forward strand.
TGCCTTGTGACGAATGGGGAGAACCTCAAAGGGGGGAAGCGGGAAGCTATAGAAGGGCGGGATGTGCTCATTGCTCTTTCCACTCCTGGTCCCGGGGTCATTGAACCGGAGTGGATCCGTCGTATGAGCAGGGACCCCATTGTTTTTGCCTGTGCGAATCCTGTTCCTGAAATCTGGCCCTGGGAGGCAAAGGCTTACGGAGCACGGATTGTTGCCACTGGTCGTTCTGATTTCCCAAATCAAATCAATAATTCTTTAGGTTTTCCTGGCCTTTTCCGTGGGGTTCTCAGCGTCCAGGCAAGGAAAATCACTGATAGCATGTGCCTTGCAGCAGCTTTTGCCCTCTACCGTTTTGCGAAAGGACGGGGTCTCCACGAGGAGTACATCATCCCGACTATGGATGAGTGGGAAGTCTACGTGGAAGAGGCGAAGGCGGTGGCTCAGGTGGCCATGGAGGAAGGTCTCGCTCAGAGAACATGTACCCTTGAGGATGTCGAAAAGGAAGCCCGGAATCTCATCCTCCGGGCGAGGAAGATGGTGGAAGAGGGAGTACGCCATGGGACCATTCCTCTTCCTCCAGAAGGGTGAAAAACGGTGAAGGAAATCTGGGTTTATGATATTGTCGACAAGGTAGCCCAGGCTCTCCTTGAAATCAATATTCGAAGCGATGACCTGCTTCGCCAGAAGATGCTTGATGCCCTTGTGCGCGAGGAAAGTGAAGCGGGGAGAGAAATGCTTACCCAGATTCTTGAGAATTATGTGGTGGCCGAGGAACGGCGCCTTCCCCTCTGTCAGGATACTGGAATGGTTATGGCAGAGGTTCGCCTGGGGAATGAGGTTTGCATTCGAGGTGGGAGCTTGAGGAAGGCTCTTGATGAGGGTATTCGGCTGGCCTATCGGGAAGGGTACTTCCGGAAATCGGTGATTTCTGACCCCTTCTTTGGAAAGAATACGCAGGATAACACACCTGGGGTGTACTTTTTCACGCTCGAGGAGGGGGAGCATCTTGAGATTGACCTTCTCGTGAAGGGGGGAGGGTGTGATAATATTACAACACTTGGTATGCTTGACCCGGGGAGTACTCCCGATGATGTGGAACGTTTCCTTTTGCGGGAGCTCGACAGGAAGGCCTCTCTTGCCTGCCCACCGCTTGTTGTGGGTGTGGGCATTGGGGGGAATGCGGCGTATGCTCTGTTTCTTGCCTCGAAAGCCCTGAGTCGTCCTCTCGGGTCTTCGCATCCTGACCCCCGGTACCGGGAGCTCGAAAAGAAATGGTGTGAAGATATCAACCGCCTGGGCATTGGTCCCCAGGGTGTGGGTGGCCGGATAACGTGCCTTGAGGTCCGCATCGAAACATACCCCTGTCACATTGCGAGTTTCCCGGTGGGGATAGTGTGTAGTTGCCACGTGTTCCGGAGAAAAACCTTGCGGTGGTAAGGATGAGCCGAGAATTCGTCCTGAAAACCCCTTTGAGCATCGAGGACGTTCTCTCCCTGCGTGTTGGGGATCGGGTATCCCTGAGCGGGGAAATTTACGTAGCCAGGGACGCAACACACCGGAGGATGCTTGCGGAAGTAGCCGAGGGGAAAGAACTCCCCTTTTCTCTCTATGGTTCAGTGCTCTACTACGCTGGTCCTACGCCTCCCCCGCCTTACGAACCGGTAGGCTCCATCGGACCAACTACAAGCCGGCGTATGGATCCGTACCTCTCCTTTTTCCTTGAGCGGGGGCTGCGAGCAACGATTGGAAAAGGAGAGCGGGGGGAAGAAGTCAAAAAGCTCCTTGAAAAGCACAAAGCGGTCTATTTTATTGCCTGTGGTGGTGCGGGAGCGTATCTTGCCACGTTTGTGGTTTCCCAAGAAATCCTTGCCTATGAAGACCTCGGAGCTCAGGCGCTTTTCCGGCTTGTGGTTAAGGATTTTCCTCTTCTTGTGGCTTACGATGCCTTTGGAGGGGATCTTTTCGAGGAAGGGAAGATCCGGTACCGGAGGATTTTCCTGTACCACTGGGAAGCTTCCCAAAAGGAGGGATGAGGTTATGTTCTGGGAAATACTCTTTCTCATCCTTTTTCTCAGCGTGTACTTCCCCGCACTGCAACAGAAAATCCTCGAGCAGCGTCGTATTGTCATGATTCGGGAGTTTGAGAGGAAGCGTCGTTCCCGGGTCATTGTACTCATTCACCGCCAGGAGTCGGTGAGTTTCCTTGGATTACCCATTGCTCGGTACATCAGTATCGAGGATTCGGAGCGGGTGCTTCGGGCGATTCGTTTAACCCCTCCTGACATGCCCATTGACCTCATTCTCCACACCCCCGGAGGCCTGGTCCTGGCTGCAGAGCAGATTGCCTGGGCTATCAAGCGGCATCCGGCAAAAGTTACGGTTTTTGTGCCCCACTATGCCATGTCGGGGGGAACGCTGATTGCCCTTGCTGCTGATGAGATTGTCATGGATCCCAATGCTGTCCTTGGTCCCGTGGACCCTCAAATTTCTACAGTCCATGGCCAGTATCCTGCGGCCTCAATTTTGCGGGCCCTTGAGGAACCCAACCCAAACCGGAGTGACGAGACGCTTATTCTTGGGGATATTGCTCGGAAAGCCATACGTCAGGTGTACCAGGTGGTTTTCGACCTTGTACGGGATAAAATGCCCGAGGATAAGGCAAAAGAACTCGCTCAGGTTCTTTCCGA
>JBDIWL010000209.1:0-3168 GCA_039638315.1 Candidatus Caldatribacterium thermophilum
CCTCCTCTTGAGCCGTTACGATCGAGTTGGTCTTTTCTTCTATAACGAGAATGATGGTGTCGTGGGCATGCTCCCTGTGAGGGGGGCATCGCTCTTTCCTCCTCGAGTTCAGGATTTTTCTTTTGCGCTTTTGAGGGAGATCGCCCTGAAAGAAGACACCAATGTTCTTCTTTCCCCTTTGAGCCTTTCGGTTGCCCTTGCCGTCCTTCTTGGGGGTGCCTGCGAGGAAACGGAGGTGGTCCTGAAAACTCTCCTTGGTTTTCCGGAGTATTCCGCAACCGAGGTAAGCAAGATGTGGGCAGAGCTTTTGGGGAACACGAGGATCGTGGGTGCGGACTCTTCTGTCACTCTTTCTGTAGCCTGTGCGCTGTGGGGACAGGAGGGTATTGCCTTCCAGGAGGCATTCCTTGAGGAGGCCGGAAACCTTTTTGATGCCCACCTTGAGACGCTCAACTTTAGAGAGCCTGGTGCACTGGAACGTATAAATGCCTGGGTACGGGAACGCACAGAGGGACATGTAGAACAGCTCTTGGAAAAGCTCCATCCAGAGGATGTTCTCGTTCTTACCAGTGCTGTCTTCTTGAAGGCCCTATGGACTCAAGCCTTCGACCCAAAACGGACGCAGGATGCGCCCTTTGTGTTGCCCAGTGGTGAGAAGAAGAATTGGCCCATGATGGAGGGAACAGGCGATTTTCCCTATTTTGAGAATGAGCTCCTGCAGATGGTGGCTCTGCCGTACGGAAGGGATCGGCGCATCAGAATGTGCTTTCTCCTTCCTCGGGAAGGGATTCCCTTGGGAGACCTTCTCGGCGTCCTCAGTGCCAAGACCTGGGGAACATGGCGTTCTGCTCTTGAGAGTCGGAGGGGACTTGTGAGGATTCCTCGTTTCACCGTTAGGTATGGAGGAGAACTCAAGGATGTTTTGAGTGCTCTTGGAATGGGCATTCTTTTCTCCCCCTCGGCCTCTTTTTGTCGCCTCGCCCATAGCCAGGTGTTCGTAAGCAGTGTTCGCCATGGGACCTGTATCGAAGTGGATGAGGAGGGAACAGAAGCTTCTGGGGCGACGGCTGTAGTTGTGTCCAAGAACTCTGGGACTCCCTTTTCTTTTGTAGCGGATAGGCCGTTTTGCTTTCTCCTTGAGGATACTGTGACAGAAGCGCTTCTCTTTGTCGGTGTTCTTGTGGATCCGCAGGAGGCACCTGGCAAGGATTTTCCTCTGAGAGAAAGAGGGATATAATGTTTTCAAGGAATTTCCTGTGGAGGGGTCTATGGCAAAGCTTACACTTCCAGCGTTAGTTCGGGCGGTTGAGGATCTCCCGGCTCTGCCGGCGGTTGTGCAGAAGGTCATTGAGCTCACTGAAGACCCCCGGTCGACGGCAAAGGATATCAATAACGTCATCACCCAGGACCAAGGCCTCACGGCAAAAGTGCTTCGTCTGGCGAACTCTGCCTTTTACGGTTTTCCACGGCGCATTTCCACGGTCACCGATGCCACCATCCTTCTTGGTTTTCAGACCATCCGGAGCATTGTTCTTGCTGCTTCAGTGAGTGAAATGATGAAGAAAAGCCTCAAAGGATATGCCCTTGAGCGGGGAGAGCTCTGGCGGCATTCCCAGGCGGCAGCAGTGAGTGCCCGGATGCTGGCGAAGGAGATTAAATTCCCCCGCCTTGAAGTGGCGTACACCGCAAGTTTACTCCATGATATCGGGAAGCTTATTCTCGATGTGTACCTAACGGAGGAGTACGAGGCTGTCCTTGAAAAGGTGGAAAAGGATGGAGCTACGTTTCTGCGGGCGGAAGAGGAGGTTCTCGGCTTCAACCACGCTACGGTGGGTGCCAAGGTGGCTGAGAAGTGGAATCTCCCTGGGGAACTCGTCGAGGCCATTGGTCTGCACCATGAGCCGGAGCGGGCCAAAGAAAATCCCAAGCTCACCGCAATTACCCACGTTGCCGATTGCATGAGCGTGACGCTGGGCATGGGCGTGGGGATTGATGGGTTCCTCTACACCATCTCGCCAAAGGCCATAGAGCTTCTTGGGTTGAATGAACCCCTTGTGGATCGCCTCATTGCGAATCTTGCCGAAATTCTCGTTGACGAGGATACATTCGGGGAATAGCTGTGTATAATACGGAGAAAGCGAGGTGACGACTGTGGAGGAGAGGACACGAACTCTTGTTCTTGGTGCCCTTGGTATTGCTCTTGTTGCTCTGGCCACGATGAGCATCCAGATTCCGGTACCCCAGACCCGGGGGTACATCAACCTGGGGGATACCCTGATTGTCGTTTTTGCCCTCCTTTTTGGCGCGCGGGTTGGTGCTCTTGCCGGGGGTGTCGGTTCAGCCCTTGCGGATCTCCTCTCTGGATACGCCCACTGGGCACCCTTTACCCTGGTCATTAAAGGCATAGAGGGCCTCATCATCGGGCTTTTTGCTTCCGGGGAAAGGAGTTCCCTCTGGAAGCTTTGCGTTGTCACCCTGGGTTGCCTTGAGATGGTGGCCGGGTACTTCCTCGTTGAAGTCGTTCTCTACGGCCTTGGAGGGGCACTGGCTGAGCTTCCAGGGAACCTCATCCAGGCGGGGAGTGCCGTTGTGGTTGGGCCCTTAGTGGCCTTTGCGCTCCAGCGTCTGGAGCGTGTTCTCTTCCGCAAGGTCTGAGGAGAGTTTCTCAAGTACTTCTTTTTCAATTTCAGGGAAAGACCCAAGGAGCCGGTGCACGAGTTCCGGGATGCTCTCTGGGGCTTTCCCCTCGAAACGAAGGGTGTATACAGGCTCCGTTACTGACTTCCGCACCAGGGCCCAGCCGTCTTCCCACTCCACCCGGAGGCCATCAAGACGGGAGACGACTCCGGTGGTCATCTGCTCCTCAAGGAGCGCAAGGAGATTCTCCCGGTTTTTCCTGGGGATACGGATATCGGGGGTCACGTAGCTTTTCGGAAAAGTGGCCACAATCTGGGAGAGCGGTTCTGCCCTTTGGCTCAGGAGGGCAAGGAAAAGCGAGGCAGCGTACAACCCATCGTCTCGCCCAAGCTCCTGGAAAAAGTAGTGCCCGCTAATTTCCCCAGCCATGGTGGCCTTTTCCTCAAGGAGTCTCCTTTTGATGTACGCATGACCTGAGCGCTCCGGAAGAGGCGTACCATGGACTTTACGGATTTCCTCAGGAACGATGGA
>JBDIWL010000210.1:0-3153 GCA_039638315.1 Candidatus Caldatribacterium thermophilum
GGGTGTGTACCCGGTGAGGGTCTCAAAGAAGGGGTTGGCGTACACCCACCTCCCCTGTGTTCGAATGAGTACGGCTACAGGCAACGATTCGGCGAGGGTTCGGAATTTCTCCTCACTGGCTTCGAGAATCCTTTGCGCTTCCTCGCGGGCTTTCTCAAGGTCGATGCTGTAGAGGGCAAAGGAGAGATCCTGGGAGAGCTCGAGAAAGAGCATTTCTTCTTCCTCGTCTTCAAGGAAAGGAAGGGGAAGGGATGCGACAATGAAGCCATAGAAGGTTTCTCCCCACTCAAGAGGAGCAACAAAGAGCCCCTCTTGGGGTCGGAGGAGGTACGCAAGGGGTGCTGTACAGGAATCCTCAGAAGTGACCTTCTGGATTTTTTTCGTAGTTGAGCCCTTGAGTTCTTCGAAAGCTTCCCCAAAGTCACACGCTGTACTGAAAGCTTCAAGGGCTTCTTTGGGGAATCCCAGGGCTATCCAGCGGGGAGGTTCACCATCCCTTGGAGAGAGCACAACGCAAGCACCGGTGTACCCACACCCCTCAACGAGTTCTTTGCAGATTCCCTGGACGAGTTTCTCCCGATCCTTTTCCCGGGTGATGAGCTGGTTCACATTGCGGACTGACTTGAGTACCGCATTCAGGTGGAGGATTCGAGCTTCCCGTTCCTTTTCCTCGGTGATGTCAAGGCACACGGCAAGACCTGCGTATTTCCCCTGGTAGCGAATGGTAGCTCCTCGGATGAGAATCCACCGCTCCTCGCCGTCTTTGCGCACAATTTTCACTTCATACTGAGGCTCGGCTTCCTTTCCCTCCTGTCGGAGCATCACATTTCTCCGGACCTTTTCCCGGAAATCCGGATGCACCAGGAAATCCGGGGAGAGGGCGAGGAGCTCTTCCTGGGTGTATCCGGTGAGCCGCTCAGCTTCCTCATTGCACCACACGAAGCGGTTATCCTGGTAGATAACAATTGCTGCCGGAGCAAGGCGGGTGAGCGTTCGAAACTTGCGCTCACTTTCCCGGAGGACGTCTTCAGCTCTGATACGGTCGGTGACGTCTTTCACGTATTCAATCACTCCGAGGACGTTGCCTTCTTTGTCGAGAAAGGGATAGGCAGTAAGCTCAAGCCAGCCCTGAATCTCACCTTTTTTCGTGTACGGGACGACGTGGGTGACCTTTCTTTTGGTCTCCATGGCGGGAATGGTGGGGCAGAAGAAACACGGAGTCCCGCGCCCATGGTACGCCTCATAGCACTTTTTCCCCACAAGGGGCATGGCATCCTCATAGAGGCGCTCCATGAAGGAGTTCACTCGAATGATGGTGAGGTCCCGGTCAAGGACTGAGAGACCATCCTGGATGGCTTCAAAGACACTGTCTAAGAACTGCCGCTCCCTTTCCAGAGCCTCTTCTTTTTCCTTGAATTCGGTGATATCTTTGGAAATCCCAACAATCCCAAGGATATCTCCCTTTTCATTTCGAAAGGGTACTTTTGTGGTGAGCACCCAGCTTGTGCGTCCATCGGGCCAGGTTTCCCGTTCCACCTTACTCACAATGGCTTCTCCCGTTTCCATAATGCGCTGTTCATCGGCGTAGGCTTCTTCAGCATGGGGGGAGGCAAAGAAGTCGAAATCCGTTTTGCCGATGAGGTCTTCCACGCGTTCAAGGCCAAAGTATCGGGCAAGGGAGTGGCTGCCACCGATGAAACGACTCTTCCGGTCTTTGAAGTACACACGGTCGGGAATGTGCTCAAGGAGAAACCCAAGGAGCCTCTCCTGCTCAGTGGCTTTCTGGGCAAGGGCTTTTCCTTCAAAAGTGAGGATGAGAACACCAAAAGCAAGGGAGACGAGGCCCCCAAGGAGGAGGGACAGCCACACAGGGAGCGGTTCTTCCATGAGCTTTCCGTGGAAGGCAGTGAAAACAAAGAGGAGGAAAAACCCAAGGAGTACGGCTCCATATCCCTGAACTTTTTTCCCAGAGAGGACCTTGAGGAAATGTTGCACCGCTTTCACCGCCTGGACTGCACAAGCAGAGGGCACTCAGGACATTTCTGGGGGTCTGCAAAATCCACAATTCGGTACTCGAGAGTAAGCATCTTGTTGCATCTGCGAAGAAGGAGAAACGATGCTCCGAGACTGCCAAAAAGCCCGATGACTGCTACAGGTTCGTGGGGAAAAAGGAACCGCAGCGATGCATACGTGGCAAGAGTAAGAAGTACAGGGACAATGTAGAGGAGGAACGCTATGGCAAGCACAACCTGGTCCTTGACTTCAACAAGCACCATATCCCCTGGGGAGGCGCATATTTCGTTTCGGGCGCGAACGGTGTAGAAATCGCTTCGGGAGTCATCGATGAGAGGAGAACTCAAGGGACACCGTTCCCTGCCGCATCCTGCCCCCCTCTCCATATGCACAAGGGCGTATGCTCCCTCAATACGCAAGACTCTTCCTCTCTGCAACATCTTGGTATACTCTCCTTTTATATCAGAACACTTTTTCAGGGACAACATTTCCCGCAAGAATCTCTCCAAGGATCTGTGCAAGGTCGGTGTTTTCCTTGGCGTAAGCGAAAGCATCTGCTCCCTCTCCCCAGGCGTAAAGGGGAACAGGAGAGGCGGTATGCCCCAGCGTGGACCAGGAAACCCCGATGCTCTGGGCGAAGGAGCGAGCAAGGGCAATCCAGAGCGCCTTACCATTTCCTGAAGCAAGGAAGTCTCGAAGAGCTCTCTCTATGGCTTCCCTGTTTTCTTCACCCCAGAAGGAGACAAGGAATTCCCAGAGAGCTTCCCGCTTGCGGGGAACACTCTGGAGTTCCTCAAGGAATCGGTCATAGGAACCTCTCTGGAGAGGTAACCTGATTGGGATTTTTCTTTCCCACCTGAGTCCCCCAGTTTCGTGGTCTGCAGTCACAAGAATCAGGGTTTCCTGGGGATGCCCTTTCCCAAAGAGGAGGGCCTCTCGGATGGCGGCATCAAAGTCCTCGAGTTCCTTTAGAGGGGAAACGATATCGTTCATATGGTTGCACCAGTCAATTCGTCCCCCCTCCACCACAAGGAGGAACCCGGAAGGGTTGTTGAGGAGCTCTATGGCTTTGCGGACGCACTGGGCGAGGGTCGGATGCTCTGTTTTTCGGTCTATGGCAAAGGTAAAAGGGAGAAGGGC
>JBDIWL010000211.1:0-3127 GCA_039638315.1 Candidatus Caldatribacterium thermophilum
TTCTGTGCCACGGGGGTCATTACCGATGGGGAGATGGAGGAGCGCATTCGCCGCCACCAGAGGGAGCGCCCTCCACACTGGACCACCGTGGAGGTTCCCTATGGATTTACTCCTCTTGCCCCTTTTGCCCTTTCAGGGAAGGCTGTTCTCCTTGATTGCGTTTCCTTTCTCGTGAGTAACATCCTCCTTGAGGAGGGGAACGAAAAGCAAGCGGAGGCAAAAGTTCTGGGGGAGTTTGAGAATCTCTTCTTCCGGCAGAAGGAAGAGGGGTTTTTTCTTGTCCTTGTGAGCAACGAAGTTGGGATGGGTGTCGTGCCAGAGTCCCCCCTTGGGCGGTCCTTCCGGGACCTCCTTGGGCGGGTGAACCAGTGGCTTGCAGAGCGGGTGGACCAGGTGTACTTCGTCGTAGCGGGGATTCCCTGGAAGCTCAAATGAGGCGCATTGTGCGGCTTTTCCGCCTTTCGGTGAGTTTCCTCACCCCCTTCCCCCTGGATTCGGGGGAGTACAGACCGGGGGATTTGGCACAATCTGCGGTGTTTTTCCCCCTCGTGGGCTTTGGTATCGGGTGGGTACTCTTTCTCGTCCACTCCTTGACCTTTGCCAAGACGGAGGATACCCTCCTTTCGGCCTTTGCCACCCTCTTTTCCTGGATTTTCCTCACCCGGGGCCTGCACGTTGATGGTGTGGCCGATGTGTGCGATGCCCTCTGGGCAGAAAGGGAGAAGAGGTGGGATATCCTCAAAGACCCAAGAGTTGGAACCTTTGGGGTCCTTGGTATTTCCTTTGTGCTTGGTGCAAAAGGAGTTCTCCTTGCGCGCCTTTCTGGGGGTGCTTTCCCCCTTGTCCTTGCCCCCCTTTTTGGGAGGACGGTAACGCTCCTTTTTGGGGCCTTCTTTAAGGCTCCTCCCCGGGAAACCCCTGGCCTTGCCGAGGAGTTCGTGGGGAGAATCCCCCGGTCCGTCTTTTTCCTGTGGGCTCTGGGGATTGGGGTTCTGAGCTTTTTTGTCCTTGGGTGGCCAGGCGTTTTGAAAACTCTGGTGAGCTTTGGTATTATGTTCACGCTTGGCAAGGGAATGGCCAGGGTTTTTGGGGGCGTCAATGGAGATGTCCTTGGTGCAGGAGTGGAATGGGGGGAGGTCGTGTGGCTTTTCCTGTGGGGAATGTGAAGAGCGCAAGGGCTCTGTGTCCGGGGAGCGCCGGAGAGGTCATCCAGGGGATTGTGGAAGGGCGGGAAGTCCTCGTTTCCCTGACCATTGACCGCTATAGCGAAATGGAGGTCTTCTTGAGGGAGGGAGAAGCCCCGCGGGAACTCTGGAAGAGCAAGAAGGCCCTTGAACTCGCCCTTCAGTACTTTCGAATGGAGCACCTGAAAGGACGAATCACCTTCCGGAGGAAGCGTTCGCTTCCTGAGGGGAAAGGTTTTGCCTCGAGCACGGCCGATATTGCCGCTCTTCTTGGGGCCCTGGCAAAACTCCTTGGAAGACGAATCCGGGGCGAAGAAATCGCCCAGATTGCCCTGGCTATTGAGCCAACAGATGGGACGTTCTTCAGAGATTGGTGCCTCTTTGACCACCTTCGGGGAGAAGCCTTTTTCTCCCTTCCCGTTCCTCGCTTCCTTGGTCTTGTCGTTGTGGAGCTCCCCGAACGGGTTGATACCCTCTCCGTAGACCGGGAGGGGTTGCGCCGCCACTTTGAGCGGTTCGCCCGGGAGACGGAGGAAGCCTTTCGGCTCCTTGAGCGGGGGCTTGAGGAGGGGGACCTTACCCTTGTGGGTAAGGCGGCAACGGTAAGCAGCGCCCTCATGGAAGAGTACAGGAAAAGCCCGGTGTTCTCCCTCCTTTTCCGGGCTCTGCCAGAAATCGGCGCTTTAGGGATAAGCCGGGCCCATACGGGAAGCGCCTTTGGGGTGCTCTTTGACCTGCGCTGTGTACCTCTCAGGGAAGCCCTCAGGCGGGTTGTGGAGGTCCTCAGGGGGGAGGAGGTTACCCTCTGGACGGCTCGGGCTATTGGTGGAGGCGTGCGGGTGGTGGAGGAATGAAGGAAGTTTACCTTGTACGCCATGGGGATACTGACGCAACGGAAAATGCGTACTTTGCCGGCTGGATGAACATCCCCCTGACGCCCCGAGGCAGGGAACGAATCCGTAAGGTACGGGAATTCCTCGGAGAGAAAGGTTTCACTTACGTTTTCACGAGCCCCCTTGCAAGGACCGTCGAGACGGCCCTCCTTCTTGCCGGAACGGAGACTCCCCTTGAGGTTTGCGAGGATATTAAAGAGCGGTCCTTTGGGACCTGGGAAGGGAAGAAGTGGCGGAACCTCCGGGATGAGTACCCTGAGGAAGTCGCCGAATGGGAAAGGGACCCTCTCCGTTTCACTCCTCCAGGGGGGGAGAGCTTTGCGGAGGTTCTTGAGCGGGTCATTCGTTTCTGGGAAAGACTCCGGATGTTCCCCGATGGGCGGTACCTTGTGGTCACCCATGCGGGGGTTTTGCGCTGTTTCCTCGTGCACCTTCTTGGGGTGCGCTTCGAGCAGACCTTTGCTCTCCTCCTTGACCCGGGAGTGCTCATCATGGTTCGGGAAAGGGATGGGTTCACACAGATTACGGGTATTGTGAATTTCGAGGTGGAACCGTGATTGGGCTTTTCCGAATGCTCTTTGGGGTTGGGCTTGATCTGGCCTTTGGGGATCCCAGTTTTGCCCATCCTGTGGTGGGAATAGGACGCTGTGTTGCTTTTCTTGAGCGGCTCCTTTTCCCCAGGGAACGGAACTTCAAGCGGGAGTTCGTTCTGGGATTTGTGGTCCTTGCGGTGGTTGCCGGGGGTCTGGGGGTTGGATACTTCTTCCTTCGCCGGTGGCTTGCGCAGGTTGCCCCGGTTGCCTTTCTCGCGGTGGAAGTGTACCTTATCTTCCATATCCTTGCCATCCGGACGCTCCTTGCCCGTGGCAGGGAAGTGGAGGAGGCTCTTGAGGCAAGGGACCTCCCCAGAGCAAGGGAAGCCCTAAAGCACCTTGTGGGTCGGGATACAGACCACCTTTCGGAATGGGAGATTGTGCGGGGGTGTGTGGAGTCGCTTGCGGAGAACTTCAACGACGCCATCGTTGCCCCACTCTTCTACATTGCCCTCTT
>JBDIWL010000212.1:0-3099 GCA_039638315.1 Candidatus Caldatribacterium thermophilum
CCCGGGAGCGTTTCCAGGGATACAAGGCTGCGCTTCGGCGGGCCGGAATAGCCTATGACGAAGCACTTGTTGAGTACGGCGATTGGAGCATGGAGAGTGGTCATGCCGCGATGAAGAGGCTTCTTGGACGTGGTGTGCGTGTGACGGCTATTTTTGCCACAAACGACGACATGGCTCTTGGTGCCATGGAGGCAGCGAAAGAACATGGGTTACGAATCCCGGAAGACGTAAGCATCGTGGGTTTTGACGATGCTCCCATATCGGCAAACGCCTTTGTGTCCCTCACAACCGTTCGGGTGTACAAACGGGAAATGGGTCGATTCGCCATGCAACGGGTCCTTCGCCGCATCGAGGAGCCCCATCTTGTCCCGATCCGGGTCATTTTCCCTACTGAACTCGTGGAGCGCAGCTCCTGCGCAAGAGTCACCCTGTAGATTCGAATTTCACATTTCTGTCACATTTCTGCCCTTGGGGGAGTATATAATTGTGCAGGGTGGTGCATGTGGGTCTTTTCTGGATGCCTCTTTGGGGATACCGGTACATCTCCATGCCCTATGGATGGATGTTCTGGGGAGGAGTATGTATTACCCTTTTGTGGATACTCCTTTTTGTGCTCTTCCTGAGTCTTCTCTTTGTGCGGCGGCCCTGGCGATGGTGCTCGTACTTTGATGAGGACCCCCTGGAGATTCTCAAGCGCCGCTATGCCCGGGGGGAAATCACCCGGGAGGAGTACGAGCGCATGCGGGAAGACCTGAAAAGGTAGCTATTTATTTCTCTCCCTTCCAAAGAGTGCAGCAAGGTCGCTTGAGAAGAGCTTCCTGTTCAGGGCTACGTGTACGTAGCTCAGGGCAAAAAAAGTAATCCCCACGATAGGATGTGTCCTGCTTGCGAAGCTCCAGAGGCCCTGAGGGAGTACCCCTCCCTGCTGGGCTATCCAGAGGATGATACCCGTTCCAATCATGAAGTAGATGCAGATAACCATTCCGAGGGCTACCGCACCCCGGAGGCGAAGAAAGGCCTTGGTCATGGGAATCCCTCCTTTACGTGGAGCGTAGTGCTCCAAGGATTTGCTCCCGCTGCGCTTTCAGGGCTTTGGCGACAGAGGCCAGGTATCTCCCCTGGTATCGGGCCCCGCTGAGCTCTACTGGTGAGGGCATTCGTTCCCCCTGAGGACCGGTAATCGTTGAGGCACCATAGGGAGAGCAACCGGAGACTTCATCGATGCCTGTTTGCGCCGAGAAGGTGTACGGAAGGCCCACAAGGATCATCCCGTGGTGGAGGAGGGTGACCATTGCGGTGAGGATAGTGGTCTCCTGACCTCCGTGTTGCGTGGCTGAACTCGTCATGATGCTTGCGGGTTTCCCCACGAGTGCCCCCTTTGCCCAGAGGGGTCCGGTGCTGTCAAGGAATGCCCGCATTTGAGCACACATGTTGCCAAAGCGAGTGGGGATGCCAAAGAGAATCGCATCGGCCTCTTCAAGGTCGCGGAGGGTGGCCTCGGGGATGTGGGCAAAGGCTTTTTGTGCCTTTGCTATTCCGGTGGTCTCAAGGATTTCTTGAGGGAGGGTTTCGGGGACCCTCTTGAGAGTTGCCGTTACGTCGTCAATGCTTTCTGCCCCTTCTTTTGCTGCTTCACACATGCGGTGCATATGTCCGTAAGCGGAGTAGTACAGGATGAGGACCTTCGTAGGCATAGTACCACCTCTTTTTTAGAGAGGAAACCAGAGGTGTCCTAAAGGTATTCCGGAGGAGTCGGGTGAAAAAAGAACCATGGGTCCCAACGAATCTTCCAGTGCTTTTTGAGGCTTGCGCCTCACCCGGGTTTGCCCTACTTTCGCAGGGTAACCCAGAAACCACCTTCCGATTCCTCGGAACCCATGGCAATTACAGAATACACCACCTTCCTCTCTTTGTCAAGGGGGGTAGAAAAATTTTCTGTAGATAGACCAGAGTTTCGTTCACCAAAGAGCGGGTATCCCCTTGGTGCGAGAGTACCCGGGATGAAGAGGTGCCTTGAAGGAGGAGAACCTATATATTCTCGCCATGACTAGGCAAAGGGCCTTGACCTCTCATCGGGCAACTCTGAGCTCCTTCTATTCCAGGGTTCGAGGACAAGTTGCGCTCGATAGCGCATCACTTGAATGTATCTCGAAGGAAGAGCTGCTAATGCGCGCTGGAGATCTCTGTCGACATCTGGTGCTACGATGAGACCCCGGACGCTTTCCCCGGGTGAGGCGAGGTTCTTTGCTACCCAGCCCATGTAACGGAGTATCTTTCCAACCACCTGGTCTGCGCTCTGGTCCTTCTTGATTTCCACCACCAGCCACTCAGGGCGACTTTTGTGTTTCGCCAGGATATCGATGACTCCTGCATCTGTAGGGTATCCGAGTCCGGCCTCTGTGTTTCCAGGGTTGCGACAGATCTCCCAATCGCGACCCAACTCTGTGTTCTCCCAGTTGTGCCAGAGGAAGTCATGGAGGCAGTGCTCCAAAGGGAAGCCATACTTGACCGTTGTCGTTTCGGGCCTGGTGGTTGCATCTTCGCTTCTCTTTTTCTTCAGAACTCCCCAGAGCAAACAGTCAAGGGTCCAGAGGTCAACTCCAAGCTCGTGAGACAACCTTTGCAGGAGCTTGTTGATAAGGGCGTAGCGCTTCCCCAGGGTTGTACCGGGCTCGAATTTCGGCCAGATTCCTATTCGCTTGAGGGCGTCTTGAGAAGCGTTATTCCATACCCCGTATCGGTCTGGATAAGCGACAAGGAGAATCGCTGTAGCCAAACCTTTTCCGAGCCCCTTGACCATGGAAGCGCTGACCACTCTATCGAAGCGCTCATCAATGGGGCGACTCTCGTCAAGGAGGATGCTCAAGGCCTGGCGAAGCGCACTCATGTCAGCAGTCAGCTCTCTTTTCTGACGGTAGAATCCGTTCCAGTGTTTGTTGTTTTTGGGATGGAGGAACGAGGTAAAGTCTTCTTCCGTAAGGTGAGAAATATTCTCTCGGGAAAAGATAGGTTGGTAGCGTGCCAGAACTTCATCTCGTGCATCAATGCCAGTTTGAAGCTCCATGTCCTCAGGGACTCGAGAAAGAACATCCTCAAGCT
>JBDIWL010000213.1:0-3070 GCA_039638315.1 Candidatus Caldatribacterium thermophilum
ACAGGGCCGCCCAGTATCCCTTGAGCCCCTCGAGGAGCATCTTGCTGCTATTCTTGAAGAGGTTCGAGCTCGTGATGCGCTTGTTATCCCCATTGTGCAGCTGAAACGCCATGACGACTATACCTTTACCCATTCTCTGAACGTTGCCATTGTCGCCCTTTTCATCGGGAGGTTCATGGGTCTTGGCGGGGAGGAGCTCGTGCGCCTTGGTCTTGGGGCACTACTCCACGACCTTGGGAAACTCGCTGTTCCTCGGGAAATCCTGAGAAAACCTGGGGCGCTTAACGAGGCTGAGTGGCGTATAGTAGAGCAGCACCCGTTGACGGCCAAGCGCCTCCTCGATGGGCAGAAAAGTATTGAGGACCTCGTGAAATTTGTGCCCCTTGAGCACCATGAACGTCTTGACGGGAGTGGGTACCCCCTGCACCTTGGCCCTCGGGAAATTCACCTCTTTGCCCGGATTGTTGCAGTGGCTGATGTCTACGAAGCTTTGACCTCAGACCGGCCGTACCGTAAGGCCCTTCCCCTCGGGGAGGTTGTCGAATACCTTATGGGGAACGCCGGATACAGGCTTGATGAGAAGGTTGTGCGAACTTTCGTGGCGCACCTTTCTCCCTACCAGGTGGGTGACGTGGTGCGCCTCTCTGATGGGCGAGAGGCTGTAGTGAGTCGCCTTAACCCTGTCTTACCTTTTCGACCTTATGTCCAGGTTCGCACACCCGATGGTAGGGGAGGTTTCATCGTTGAGGAGATCGATTTAGCAAGATCTCTCACTTTGACCATCGTTGAAGAGCTCTCCCTCAAAAGCCGCATTATCCTTCCTTCGTGAATGCCTCTATTGCGTGGACGACTTGACTGAAGATTGCTTCCCGGTTCTGTGGGGTTAAAAGGAATCGGTGCACTCCTTTGAGGAGTCCTCTGACCTCAGGGATTTCGGGAAAGCGGGTTGTGGCAAGAAGAAGGGGCACACTTTCCCAGAGCGCCTTGAGGGTCTCTGCGAAGCGTTGTGAAAAGAACTCCATTTTGCCAAGTTCGTCAACAAGACACGGAACAGAAAGCCTTATGGCCTCTTCAAGTTCTGGCAGTGCGACTTCCTCAAGTTCTTCAGGGAAAACTGCGTAGTTACCTACCCGAAAAGGTGAAGACGCCCCGCGCAGAGCAAGTGTACCCTCCTCTCCAGAGAGGGTGACGATGCGGAATCCGGTTCGCACGTTTTTCTCTCTGATTTCCTCGGTGTAAAAGCCTCGAAAAAGCCCTGGAAAACGTTCGCTTACGCGCCGCACGAGGGTTGTTTTGCCCACTCCCGGTCTTCCAAGGATAACAATACGCGTGGCCATCTTTACGTCACACCCTCCTTCCAGTATAGTACTTCCTGATGGGAGACTTCATAAAGTTTCTTGGAACGGCAGGAGCACGCTTTGTGGTCGCAAGGCAACTCCGGGCTTCGGGGGGAGTGTGGATTGCTTTCCAGGGGGTAGCCCTCCACCTTGACCCGGGACCGGGGGCTCTGGTTCGGGCGCTTGCGAGTCGCCCTTCCCTTGATCCGGCAACGCTCTCGGGAGTGCTCCTCTCCCACCGCCACCTCGACCACGCTAACGATGTGAACATCATCATTGAAGCCATGACCCAGGGAGCAACGAAGGTGCGAGGGCACCTCTTTCTCCCTGGTGATGCCCTGGAAGAGGAACCAGTGGTTTTCCGGTACCTTCGGGAACACCTTGAGGGGATTCATGTGCTCCGAGAAGGTGGCGAGTATGAGCTCCACTCCTTACGCTTTGCGACTCCCCTGCGTCATGTTCATGGGGTGGAGACGTATGGATTCAAGTTCTTCTTCCCTCAGGGCATTGTCTCCTTCATCACCGACACGCAGTTTACGGAAAAGCTCTTTTCCGCCTATGAGGGAAGTGATGTGCTCATCGTGCACACCCTGCGCCTTGAGCGGGCTGACCATCCGGACCTCCTGCACCTGAGTGTTCCTGACGTGGAACTCCTCCTTCGCCATCTCCGCCCTCGCCTTGCCATTCTCACGCACTTTGGGATGACGCTCCTTCGGGCGAAACCCTGGGAAGTGGCCGATCGTCTTGCGGAGAAATGCGGTCTTCCAGTTATTGCAGCTTATGACGGCCTTGTTCTGGATCTTGTAACGTTTTCCGTTCAAAAGCGCGAAAGCCCAAGGTAAAAGCGACTGAGGAGTACTGCAAGGTACGCCAGGATTCCTCCGCCAAGGACGGTATTGATGGCGATTCCAGCAAAGGCGGCAAAACCAAAGACCCAGAAGAGGAGATACCCCACAACGAGGAGGAAGAGGGCAAGAACCGCAAAGGTGAAACACTCTCCCAGGTTTTCCATGGTGAGGTGGAAGCTCCTGCGAATTGCTGCAAAGGGGTCATCCCCTTCGACCACCACTGCCGGGATAGTGAACATGAGGAGGAATCCGAAAAGGAGTCCTGGGAAGATAAACCAGAGGGAGAAAAAGCCCACAAGAAAACCTACAATGAGTGCGGCGAAAAAGATTTCGGAAAACCTTCGAGAAAACAGCAAGAAAGCTCGTTGCCATCGCATCTCACCCCGAACTTCAAAGTCCCAGGAGAGGAACGTTATGAAGCCCAGGGCAAGGAGCGCAAGGAGGAAGCCACAGAGGACAAGGAGGATTCCCGTTCCCCACTGGAAAAGGAGTGTGATTCGGGAAAGCCTCCGATCCCACACCAGGAAACTCGCGAGGCTCACGAGGAAGGCCGAAGGGAAAGTGGCAAGGAGCATCTGGGGATATCGGGTGAGAAGGTCAAGGCTTTTTCGCATCTCCCGCCAGAGATCCACCGTTCCCATGAGAAACCGCCCTTTCTCTTTTTCCCTATCTTACCCTCTTTTTCTGGAGAGAGCAAGAAGGCTTTTTTCGGAACCACTTTTAGAGTAGAATGGAGAAAACTGGGGAGGAGGGGCAAGAATGGGAACTTTTCTCCGCGTTGTAGGTGTTGTGGCGATGTGCCTTGGAGTTGTCTTTGCCGCTTTAGTACTCCTGGGTGCGTGGAACTGGATGGGAGCAATGCACCAGTCGGCCATGCCTTTTCCC
>JBDIWL010000214.1:0-3059 GCA_039638315.1 Candidatus Caldatribacterium thermophilum
CTTCCTCCCTCAATCTTCACCACCTTTCCCTTCTGGATTTCCAGGCGAATAGGTTCTGCCAGTACCCCAAGAGGGGACATGGAACCATCAATCACCGCTATTCCTTCTACTGAGTCCTCTAAGGGGGCAATGTACGCTTCCCCCGCCGGGAGATTCCCCCACCGGCCCTTCTCGCGGTAGAGGCCATCGTCCGGTGGAATTCCAGGTTTTCGGCCCTTTATGCTCATGCGGAGATTCGTCCCCCGTTCCGTAGTGATGACAACCTCATTCCCTTCTTCAAGGATTCGTGTGACTTTCCAGCTGAGTTCAGAGACCTTATGGTAATCGGCGGTCATAGCCCCCACAGTCATCATATCCTCGGTAATACCAGGCATGCTGGCGATACGGGCCCCCTTTTCCGTTGCCGCCATTCGGGCTTTCGTGTGAGTAAGGCTCATCGTGGTCACAAGAAGGGCAACGTCACAGGAGAGGAGAGCCGCCCGTACCTCCTCTGGTGGTTCTTCAGCGTGGTGCGAGCGAGGAGTCATGACCATCATGACCCCATCGACCCCAAGGGCGTGGAGCGCAAGGAAAAAGCTCTCGGCAATACGGAGTTTCCCCGTATCGGTTACAACGAGAACTCTTTCCCCAGGTTGCACCCCCATGCAGTCCCGGACAGCTATCATCGCCCCTTTCATGAGCGGTGCAAGGCGCATAGCGTCACCTCCTCACGCCTTTCCGAGTTTGGCAGCAAGCTCCCGGAGCTCTGGGTCCACTACCTGACCCCGGTCGATAATGAGTTCTCCATCGAGCCACACAGAAGTGTTGAGGCAGATACCATCAGAGTGCGATGGGGCAGGAATGCCGTCAGGCGGAAGGAGAATGGCGCCGATGTTGCCCACACCCCACTCGGTGCATCCCCAGACCCGCTCATCCTCAAGAATGTCCCCGGTAAGCTTTGCCCCGGGGTTAAACCCGTAGCACACATGGGCCATGTAGAACATTCGGGGATGGTTGAAGCTCCGAAGCCAGGCCTCAAACTCCACAGCTTCTTTCCCACCCTCAACTCTCACAATCTTTCCCTTTTCCACCACGAGGCGGATGGGCTCCTTCAAGAGGCCAATGGGTGGAACCACCGAACCATCGAAGACGATGACTCCATTGACCGTGTCAAGGTTCGGCGTCCAGGCAATCTGCCCCGACATCATATGGGAACCGGGGGTATCAGCGTACCCGAGTTCACAGTTCACAGGATGCGAAGGGTCATTCTCAAACTCCACATCCCCTCCGGAAGGAGTGGTCATCCGAACCTTTTTCGCCTTGCGGGTCTTCTCGGCAAGTTTCTCCTGGAATTCCCGGAGCACCGGATAGTCTACTCGTCCGATGCAGCGAACCATCATGTCCGCGTTCATGCCCACAAGGCACAGGTGCCGGAGTTTTGGATTCTCCCGAAGGGCAACGTCGTAAGGTGTTGAGTAGAGGAGCCATTCGTTGTTGAACTCCACCCAGGCATCGACCGACTTGAGAACTGCCGTGAGTGGTTCCATGGGGAGCATGGGATCAGCCGCCTTGCCAACTCCAAGGGGTGCCGGAATCCAGAGAACCAAGGGCTTTGCCCCGCAGGCAAACGCCGCCCGAGCAGTAGCATCCACAACCCGTTCATCGCTTTCTGTATCCGCAGTAATGAGGAACGTCTCCCCCTCCTTGAGTTTAAAGAGTTCTCGCACAAGGATATCTGCTGCCTTCCCGAGTTCGTACTCGTAGAGTCTGGGCAAGGGAATCACTCCTTTCCTGGTAATTCCTGAAGAGATTATATCATTCTCTCCGAGGGGAGCACGGTTGCCAAAGGTCCGAAAAAGAGTATAATCAGAGAAAAAGCAAAAGTACACACCTTCCGTGGTGCCCCATACCGGGGAGAATAGGGAAACCGGTGCAAATCCGGTGCGGACCCGCCGCTGTGAGAGGGGACGAAAGGTGCAAGGAGCCACTGGGAAAACCCGGGAAGGCGCACCGAGTAGGCCAGTACCCTCAAGCCAGAAGACCTGCCACGGAAGAGCGAAAGAGGGTGATGGTAAAGCCCTCAGGGTTGACCTGAGGGCTTTTTATTTTAATGAAGGGAGGAGAAACCTGTGGAACGAGTACGCACGCTCACGCATCGTCTGAGTCTTTCTGCAGCCCTTGTGGCACTCTGTGTCGTGGGGTCTTTTGTGAAAATCCCAAGCCCCACGGGAACGGTGGCCCTGGATTCCCTTCCAGGATTTTTCAGCGCCCTCTTTCTGGGATATGGGGAAGGAGCCCTTGTAGCCTTTCTTGGGCATATGCTGACATCTCTCAATGTTGGATTCCCTCTCGGCTTTCCGGTACATCTTCTCATTGCTCTCGAGATGGGTGGCATTGCTCTCCTTTTTCGGTTTGTCTCTACACGCTCTGGGGTTCTGGCTGCCGTGGTATCTGGGGTTCTTGCTAATGGTGTCCTTGCCCCTCTGAGCCTTGTGCCCCTCTTTGGATGGGGATTCTTCTTTGGGATACTGGCCTCCCTTATTGTTGGGTCCCTTGTCAATATCGTCCTTGCTGTGGTCCTCTTTCGGGTGGTTTCCGGGCGATGGAGAGGGACTGCCTCGTAATCCCCCTTGGGGAAGAGGAACTCGTTCTTGCCTGCGACTCCCTTGGGGGTATAGGACCAAAGGAGGGGGACGTGCTCTCTGTCCCCCTTGAAATATCTGCCCAGTTCACTGCCCGGGTGGCCTTAGCCGAGGTCCTGGCTGCAGGAGGAGACCCCCTTGCCCTTTCAGTCACCTTGAGTATTGAGCCCCACCCCTGGCTTGAAGAGGCCAGAAAGGGTATTCTCAGAGAACTCGAGAGTATTGGGAAAGACCGCATTCCTCTCCTTTTTTCAAGCGAAAAAAACGTCACATCCCAGGCCACCGGGCTTGGGGTGACTGTCCTTGGAAAGCGACCCCGGGGGGAAGGAGCTCCAAGACTCCAGGAAGGGACACTTTACGCCCTGGGAATCCCCTCCTGTGGGGCCACCGTTCTCACAAACGTCAGCGCCATTGCCGACCTCAAGGATATCCTCAAAA
>JBDIWL010000215.1:0-3054 GCA_039638315.1 Candidatus Caldatribacterium thermophilum
AAGTTGCGGAGAAGATGGTCCGCGAGAGCCTATCGCTCACTGAGAAAGAGGCTCTGGAGCAAGGTATTATTGAAGGTATCTGCGCCTCTCCTCAGGAGGTACTCTTGAGCCTTGGTATGCCTCGTGTACCTATTTCGTGGATAGAGATGTCGGGAAAGGAAAGACTCCTTCAGTTTCTTGTTAACCCCAACCTGGCGTACATTTTCCTCGTTCTTGGTGTACTTGGACTGATTTTCGAACTTTCGAATCCTGGAGCGATTGTTCCAGGTGTCTTTGGAAGCATTCTTCTCCTCCTCTCTCTGTACGCCTTTTCCCTCCTCCCTACGAATTGGAGTGGTGTTGCACTCCTTCTCCTTGGTTTCCTCTTCCTTGTCTTGGACCTTTTCGTCACCCCTGGGATTGGGGTGCTTACTGCTGGGGGTGTCCTCGCTCTTCTTCTCGGTTCGACTATGATTTTTCCTTCTCAAGGGATAGTTCGGATTCCTCTTGGGCTCGTCGTTGCCGTCGTAGGGAGTATCGTGGCTTTCTTTGTTTTTGCGCTTACCATGGCCTTTCAGGCTCATAGGAAGAAGATTACAACTGGTCTTGAGTCTATGGCGGGGAAGATAGGTGTTGCCCGTGAAGATCTCTCTCCGGAAGGGTTTATAATGGTGGATGGAGAACTGTGGTGGGCCCGGGCACAGAAACCGGTTCATAAAGGGGAGGAAGTGGTTGTTCTTAAAAAAGAAGGAACAACACTTATTGTGGACAAAAAGGAGGGATGACCGGTGATCGTTATAGGAACCATTATCATCATTGCGCTTATCTTTTTCCTTGCTTCTATTCGGGTTGTTCGGGAATACGAGCGGGGGGTTATTTTCCGTTTGGGGCGGCTTGTGGGAGCAAAAGGTCCAGGACTTTTTTTCATCATTCCCTTCATTGATCAGCTCGTTAAAGTGGATCTTCGAGTGGTCACAATGGATGTGCCAAAACAGGAACTCATCACAAGAGATAACGTACCTGTTACCGTGGATGCTGTGGTGTACTTTCGAGTTATGAATCCGGAAGACGCGGTAACGAAAGTTGAGAACTACATTACTGCGACGTCCCTTATTTCTCAGACTACATTGCGCAGCGTTGTTGGGCAATCAGAGCTTGACGATTTGCTGATCCATCGGGACAAGATCAACGAATCCCTGCAACGCATCATTGATGAAAAGACTGATCCCTGGGGGATTAAGGTCTCTGCAGTAGAGATTAAAGAGGTTACGCTCCCTGAAGAGTTGAAAAGAGCAATGGCCCGCCAGGCTGAAACGGAAAGAGAGCGAAGAGCCAAGATTATCAATGCCGAAGGAGAATTCCAGGCAGCAGAAAAACTTTCCCAGGCAGCACGCATCATTGCTGAAAACCCCATTGCTCTACAGCTTCGTTACTTGCAGACTTTGAGCGATATTTCTGCAGAGAACGCTACGACAATTGTTTTCCCTCTTCCCATTGAACTCTTCGAGATGTTTAAAAAGAAGGAGTAATCCTTAGGAGCCCTTTCGCTTCCAAGCAGCCTGAATTTCGCCAAAGTACACTGTATGGTAATCGTTGTTACCGTAATAGGTTTCCTGAATGGAGGTTGTAAGCTTCTCGGGTACAACGAAAGTTTTAGCTACCACCGTGCACTGGAGGCTGGCAACGCACTCTTGAATCGATGGAGCGGGAAAGTCCTCAAGGTACACAGGTGTCAGTGCGCAGTGAGCAAACTTATCCACGTTTCGTCCAGAGTATTTCCCACAATCTGCCACTACCTGGGACAGGTGGGGCGAAGGAACGTTTATGGTGAAGAACGGGTGTCTTTCAAGGAGGGTGTATGTGAAGCGGGATGGACGCACGAGTACTGTAGCTATCGGTTTTCCCCACACGATGCCAAGCAGTACCCATCCGATGGTCATGATGTTGGCTCTTCCAGTACCCTGTTCTCGAGTCCCAAGAAGGAGCCCTCCTACATCAGAGAGAGCGTGCAATGCCTTGGTAACGATTTCCTCCCAAGATACCTTTTCAAAGTTCACCATTTTCACCCCCTGGAGATGGTACCATGCGAATACTACGCCTGTTTGACCCGTGGAAAGGAGAACTCTGTACCTGTCCTCCCAAGTATACCTTAAACCCGTATACGGGTTGTGCTCATCGCTGCCTTTACTGTTACATTTCCTCGTTTATTCCGCGAGCCTTCGAAGTACGGGAAAAACCTCCCTTCTTTTCCGCTCTCGCTAAGGATTTGAGGGAATGTAATAGAGACCTCTACCTTTCGCTTTCCAATTCGTCGGACCCGTATCCGCCGATGGAGGAAAGGCAAGGGTGTACTCGAAAAGTTCTTGAGCTTTGCCACGCCGCAGGGGTACCTGTCCTCATTCTGACAAAGTCCTCCCTTGTGCTTCGAGATACCGATCTTCTTTCGACAATGCGAGCCGTGGTGAGTGTAACGATTACTACCTTCGATGAGGCAAAAGCGCGGATTCTTGAACCTGGTGCACCTTCACCTCAGGAACGCCTCCGTGCCTGTGCTGTTCTTGCCCAGAGGGGTATCCCCGTTGTGCTTCGTATGGATCCTGTTATTCCTGGGATTAATGACTCCTCTGAGGAGTGGCTGCAGCTCCTCAAAATGGCTGCCCCCTACGTGAAGCAGGTTGTTGCTTCTACTCTGAAGCTTCGACGGGATGCAGTTCAGCGACTTTCTGCTGCCTTTCCCCAGGTTCGCAGAACCTTGTCGCTTTATTCCGAAAGGAGAGGCAATAGTTTCTATCTTGAGAAGAAAATACGTTTTGCTCTTCTTTCGTCTCTTCGGGAAATTGTTCATTCCTTCGGCATCCCTTTTTCCACATGCCGCGAGGGTTTTCCAGAACTCAATGACGCTATCTGTGATGGAAGTGGGTTCCTCAATCGATGAGGCGTTCAATATTCAGTGAAGCAAGGTCCTCCTTAGTGTAGAAGTTTTCAAAGCTTTCCTCCACTGTCCCTACAATAGCCACCGTGAGCTCTTTCATAAGGTCAACGTCTTTTGGCTTTTCAAGGAGCTGTCCGTTGGCA
>JBDIWL010000216.1:0-3040 GCA_039638315.1 Candidatus Caldatribacterium thermophilum
TCTTGGGGTTGAGGACTGCATCAGGGTTCTGAATCCCCTTTCTCGAGACCATGCTCTTCTCCGTCCTTCCCTCTTTCCAGGACTCTTTGGGGTTGCCCGGACAAATGCCCGCAGGGGCCGTCGAGGTCCTGGATTCTTCGAACTTGGACGCGTTTTCCTTCGGAGGGAAGGAGAGTACCGGGAGGAGGAGCGTCTCGGCGTACTTCTCTGGAGTTACGCTCAACCCTCACTCTGGAAGAAGACCCCCTGGGACATTTTCGCTGCAAAGGGAATTCTTGAAGAGATTGGGGAGATGGTGGGGATTGCCCCTCGGGAGCTTGAGTGGAGAGGTGCATTGCTCCCTTTCCTTGAGGAGGGAAAGGCCTTCGCTGTTGCCCTGCGAGAGAGGCTCCTTGGTTTTGGTGGCAAAGTGCTCCCATCCCTCCTTCGAGAACACGATGTTGAAGGGGAATTGTACTACCTTGAAGTCTCTCTGGACCCTCTGGAGGAGATTGCTTCGACTTCCTCCTCACCGGTGTTTTCTCTGTCCTCCTTCCCAAGTGTGGTTCGCGACGTAGCTGTGGTGGTTGATGTTACGACTCCCTGGTCCTTTGTGGCTTCCTGTGTTGCGGAGGAAGCCCAGAGGCATGCCATGGCGCTTGAAGAATTTGTCCTTTTTGATGTTTTCTCCGGTGAGCCTCTCCCTCGAGATAAAAAGGGGTTTGCCTTTCGTCTTGTATTTCGGGCTCCGGATCGAACGCTTGCCGAAGAAGAGGTCACTGCTTGGGTCCAGGTCATCAAAGAGCGTTTAAAGCAGACTGGGAGGGTGGTGTTACGAGAAGAGATGATGCCCGCTCATGAGTGACTGGTACACGCTCCTTTGTTTTATCATTCTTGTCCTCTGTGCGGTACGCAGTGCCCTCCGTGGATTCAGTAAGGAATTTCTGGTTTTCGTTGGCCTCATCGTGGGTTTACTCTTTGGTCTTAAGTACTATCCTGAGGTTGTTACTTTCTTCCGCTCCCGCTTTGGCTGGGAAAGTCCATGGCTTGGGTTGGTGAGTTTCCTCCTTTTCTTCCTCCCCACGGTCATCGTTTTCTCGTTTTTGGGTGTTCGTTTCCGTCGAGTTTTTGAGCGCCTCGACATTGTCTGGGTGGATGCCCTTTTAGGGTTTTTTATAGGGCTTTTGAAGGGAATGCTCTGGATTCTGGTCATAACCGTTTTTGTGGCCAATGTCGCGTACTTGAGATTTCTCGAAGAAGGCATTGCCCGTTCCCGTTTCTATCGGGACTGTACGCTCCCAGCGATAGTGTACGTTGACCGCTTTGTGAGCCAGTTTCCCCAGCTTGCTTTCCTCAGGCCCTGGTTGGCCAAAGGAGCAGCGCTTGGCAATGCAAACGTCCTGGAAGATACTCACAAGTTTTGAATACGACAGAATTCTTGAGCTCCTTGCTGCGCTTTGTGTCTGTCCGGCAACGAAAGAAAAGGCGCAAAGTCTTCTGCCGCTCTCAAAGGAAGAGGTACCAAGGTACCTTGAGGGTATTCGGGAGCTTCAGGAACTCCTCAGGTTTGATGGCGATATCCCCTTTGGGGAATTTCCGGATATCCGCCCTGTCTTGAAAATCCTGGGGATTGCCGGAAGCTGTCTTTCCTTGGAGGAGGCACGAAGGGCACATCGGTTCCTCCTCATGTGTCATGACATCCGATGTTTTGTCGAGGAGAGAAAACTCACCAGCAAGTATCCGCTTCTTTCCTCCCTGTACTTTCGGAACATCCTGGATCCCTCAAAAGTCCTGGAGTACCTTGCAAAGGTCTTTGCGAAGGATGGGCAAATTCTTGATACGGCAAGCGACAGACTCTGGAGCATTCGGAGAAGGCAGAAGGATATAAGGGGAAAGATTGAAGATGTTTTGCATCGCATGGTGCAGGATGCAAAAATTGTGCGGTACCTTCAGGAACCCCTCTATACCATCCGGAAGGGACGGTACGTGCTTCCTGTAAAGTCCCAGTTTCGTGGGATGGTGAAGGGACTCATTATTGACTACTCTGCCAGCGGGTCCACCCTCTTTGTCGAACCCTGGTCGGTGGCGGAGCTCTCGGGAGAGCTTGAGGCCCTTGCGACCCTTGAAGAAGAAGAGATTGTCCGGATTCTCTCTTCAGTAACGGAACGACTTCGACCTCTGAGGGAGAACCTTCAGGAAACCTTTGCGTCCCTTGTAGAACTTGACCTTGCCAGGGCAAAGGTGAAGCTTGGCGAAAAGTGGCAGGGCAACCTCCCCAGAGTTGGGGGAGATACCCTTGTTATTCGTAACGGACGGCATCCTCTCCTTGGAGAGAGGGCAGTACCCTTTGACCTGGAGATTCAGAGCAACCGTCGTATTGTCCTCGTCAGTGGACCCAACGGTGGTGGAAAAACGGTCCTTATCAAAGCTCTTGCTCTTCTTGTGGTGCTCACCTTCTGTGGCATTCCTGCTCCTCTGTCGGGAGATTCTTCTGTACCCCTCTATGAGCACCTTTTTGTTGATGTGGGGGATCATCAGGATCTTGGAAACAGCCTGAGCACTTTTACATCCCGCATGGTGTTCCTTCGGGATGCTCTTGAGGGCGCAGGACCTTCGAGTCTCTTTCTGATTGACGAACTCGGTGCGGGAACAGACCCAAGCGAGGGTGCCGCCCTGGGCATGGCTATTCTTGAGTACCTGAAAAAGCAAGGTGCTACTTGCGTTGCCACTACACACCTTCCTGCTCTCCGAGAGTACGCCCTCCGGTGCCCTGATATTCTCCCCGCTTCGCTTTCCTTTGACCCCGAAACGCTGCAGCCCACGTACCGTCTTGTCGTGGGCTGTGTAGAGGGAAGTTACGGCATAACTATTGCTGCAAGGATTGGAATTCCAGGGGAGATTATAGAACGTGCTCTCTCTTTCCTCCGTAAGGAAGAGGTGGAATTGAACGAGCTTCTTGTTGCCCTTTCCCAGGAGAAAGTCAGATTCGAGGAGCTTCGCCGGAATCTCGAGCAGGAACTCGCAAAAGTTGTGCGGGAGAGAGAAGAAATAGGCCTCCTGA
>JBDIWL010000217.1:0-3030 GCA_039638315.1 Candidatus Caldatribacterium thermophilum
GTCCTTGCTGTAGGCGTCGAAGATCGCCCGGGGGGACTCTGTGACGTTGTGGAAATTCTGACACGGGCTGGGATTTCCATTGAGTACCTCTACGCTTTCGTCTCCCCGGGGGGAGACAGGGCGTACGTTGTACTCCGCGTTGAGGACCTCGAAACGGCAAAACGGATCCTTGAAGAAAAGGGTGTTCCCATCCTTACCGAACTTCCCCTATAGGGAACTGGGGTTCCGCATCTTCCCGCACGTTTTCGGGGAGGGAGAAGTTTTCTTCCCCCTCTGGAGCCCTGGAAGATGGTTCTTTGGTCTGTGGACTGAGAGCGACCCCCCCTGGGAGGGGGGTATGCTCCTTGGGGAACTCGCAGGAAGGCGTCTTTTTGCCTTTCCTCTGACCACAGAAAACTGTGTGCACCTTCGGGAGGCCCTTCCGGAGCTTGCCCCCGAAGTGCCTGGGAGAGGGGGCGCTGTCTTCCTCCTTGAAGCGAGTCCGAGCTTCCTCCCCGAAATGTTTCGAATCCTCTGGAAGAAGGACCTTGTACCCTGTGCCCTCGCCTGTGGAGAAGACGCCCTTGGGAAGGGGATGCTCTCAGGTTTATGGGGAGCCTTTGCCGGGGGAAAAGAGGGCCCCTTTGGAGTGGCGTTCCTTGGGGGAACAATGGACCTCCTTGCGAGAGCGCTTAAACTCGGATACACGGTGGTCCTCCTCGAAGCGCAGAACTTCGTCCGTTCTGAGGTCTTCTTTTGGGACGACAAGCGCCTTGCCGATGCTTTCTTCTCCCTCGCGTCCCGGGAGAAAGCAACCTGGAAACGGTACGCAGGACGAAGCATCCGCTTTTCGAAAGACCTTGTCCTCACTTTTTCTGAAGAACTCTGCCTCAGGATGCTCCTTGCGTACTTCCCCCTCCTTGATGTCCTGGAGGAGGGGTTTGCGAACCTCAGGGCGTACCAGATGCCTTTTGCCCTTGGGGTGTCCCTCGGCAAAGTCTCTAAAGAGACGCACTTTTTCCTCGCTGAGGAACTCCACCGCCGGGGTGTGGATTTTGCCTTCTTCCTCTTCGCGGAGGAAGCGAAAGACCACCTCCTCCTTGCCCAGGCTATCCAGGGGTACCGCCCCGGAGTCCCTGCCAAAGACCTGGCACCTGCAAGGGAGGGGTACTCCGTTACCCTCGAGTACCCCGGGCTTTCTGCACTGTGTGAGGTCCTTGCTACCGTTGATCCGCACCTCTTCCACAGCGCCCCCGATACTCCTCTGTCCCTGTACGAGGAGCATCGGGAAACTCTCGAGATGCGCCTGTTCCAGCTTTTTGAAGATTTTGTCCAGAAACTCGAGGAGCGCTTTGCGTAGCGTGGATGATGCCTATGGGTGACCTTCGCATTACCACCCTCACTGAAGAGGAACTTGAGCGCCTCATGCCCGACCTTGTGCACCTCTACGAGCGGGCATATGCCTCCCTTCCGGAGTACGGGTACCACCTGCCGCAGCGTATCGAAGGGTACATCCGATGGCTCTTCCGGGGAGATCCGAAAGGGTTTTTCGTGGCCTTTTTTGACGGACGAGTTGCTGGATTCATTGGAGTGCATGCTCGGTGGTGGGAAGATGGGGAACTCTTTGGAGAAATCCACGAATTCGTGGTGGATCCTGACTTCCAGGGGAAAGGCATCGGCACAGCCCTCTTCACCCAGGCCCTTGCCTACCTTGAGGGCTCAGGAAGGCAGAAAATTGGCCTCTGGGTGGGGGAGAAAAACGAACACGCCATTGCCTTCTACCTCCGGCGAGGTTTCCACAGAGCAGGTCAATACGGAAAGTGGATTCGTATGGTCAAGGAGGTGAGCACTCCTGTACCTTCTCGAGATTCTGGAGAAACTCCTTCTTCTTCGGGGAGCAAGTGGTGAAGAACTTCCGGTCCTCCAGTGGATTGCGAGTTTCCTCGAAGATTGTGGATTTGAGGACCTCCACTGGCAGGAATACGACCCGGGAAAGTGGAACCTCTACGCCCGGAGAGGCTCATCACCTTTCCTCTTTGCCACCCACGTGGACGTTCACTACGCGGGGAGGCAACACGGCTTCACTGTGAAAGATGGGTTCATCTTTGGTGCTGGAGTCCTCGATACCCGGGGACAGATTGCCGCCCTCCTTGATGCGGTGCAGCGAACCACAAGCCCTGTGGAACTCGTCTTCTTCTCGGAAGAGGAGACAACTGGGGCGGGTTCCTGGCACTTTGTGCCCCATAGAACTTTTGAAGGCGCCATCGTCCTTGAGCCAACGAGCTTCAGCCTCTGCACCGCTCTGGCAGGGGACGTGGAGGTGCGCTTCCTCATTGAAGGCCTGAGTGGGCATGGTGCGTACCCTTATGCCGCACGGAACGCCATCGCCCTGGCCATGGAAATCGCTCGAAGGTGCGAGGAGATTGTCCACGCCTTCGCCCCCCATCCCCTCTTTTCCCCACCCCTGCAGCTCATGCTTGGGAGAATCGAGGGGGGCGAATCGAGCTACGTTATCCCGGAACGATGCATATTAGAGTGCGCCCTTCCTTTCCCCCCACCCTATGGGGTAGAAGAGGTGAAAGAACGGGTCCTCGCCCTTGAGAAGGAGTACCCGGTACGAGTGACCTTCCTTGACACAAACCCAGCCTTTTCCATCCCCCAGGAAAGCCCGGTGGTTGCAAACCTTGCACAGGCCATTGAACGTGTTGAGGGAAAGAGAGCAGTCTACGCCGGGATGCCCTCCTGGACAGACGCTACGTATCTCGTTATGCGGGGTGTGCCAAGCGTCGTTTTTGGAGCTGGAGATTTAGCCCTCGCCCATTCCTCAAGGGAGTGCGTGAGCCTCGCAGAGCTTGAGCGGCTTCGAGAAGTCTTTTTGTCTTTTCTTGGTTCTACGGTATAATAGTGGTACCTGAAAGGAGGAAGCACCGTGCGCATTGGCATCCCCCGAGGGTTGCTCTTTTACCGGTTTTTCTTCCTCTGGAAAACGTTTCTCGAGGAGCTTGGGGTGGAGGTGGTAACCTCTCCACCTTCGAATAAAGCCATTATTCA
>JBDIWL010000218.1:0-3012 GCA_039638315.1 Candidatus Caldatribacterium thermophilum
AGGTTCTCCCATGGCTCAAGAAAGAGTAAACTGGCACGCTCTCACTCCTGAGGAAGTGGCTTCTCTTTTAGGAACAGACCTTGTTTCTGGCCTGTCTCAAGAAGAGGCGGAGAAGCGTCTCAAGGAGTATGGACCCAATGTCCTGACCGCAAAGAAAGCTAAGGGCATTGTAACCATGTTCCTTGAGCAGTTCCGAGATTTCCTCGTGCTCATCCTTCTTGGGGCGGCAGCAATTTCTCTTGCCCTTGGAGAGGTTACCGATTCTCTCGTCATTATTGCCATTCTCGTTGTCAATGCCTGTCTTGGGGTTTTTCAGGAATATCGCGCGAAAAAGGCTTTGGAAGCTCTGAAGCGGATGAGTGTGCCGGAGTGCGAAGCGATCCGTTCAGGGACTCCTCGGAGGGTGCGCACAGAACTCCTTGTTCCTGGAGACATTGTTGTGCTCCATGAGGGGGATATCGTTCCTGCTGACCTCCGCCTTGTGGAGGCCAAAGCGCTTCGAGTTGATGAGGCAAGCCTTACGGGGGAATCGGTGCCTGTGGAAAAAGACGTAATGGTACTTCCCGAAGGAACCCCCCTTCCAGAGCGAATCAATATGGCTTTTTCCGGGACGATTGTTACCTATGGACGAGGGAAAGGTGTTGTTGTAGCCACAGGTATGGAGCGGGAAATCGGTCGCATTGCTTCCCTCCTTGAGGAAGAGGAGGAGACTGTGACGCCTCTCCAGAAACGCCTGGCGGGATTGGGGAAAACCCTTGGGTTCCTCACCATAGGTATCTGTGCCCTGGTGTTCCTTGTGGGGTTCGTGCGGGGTGAGCCACCTTTTGAGATGTTCATGACCGCGGTGAGTCTTGCGGTGGCGGCGATTCCCGAGGGTCTTCCTGCGGTGGTCACGGTAGTCCTTGCTTTGGGGGTCTTCCGCATGAGCAAGCACAATGCTATTGTCCGGAAACTCCCTGCTGTGGAGACCCTTGGTTGCACAACCTATATCTGTACGGATAAAACAGGAACGCTTACCGAGAATCGTATGGTTGTTCGAAAGGCCTGGACTTTTGGGGGCAGTATGGAACGCCTCCTCGCTATTGCCACGCTCTGCAATGATGCTTTCCTTGGTG
This sequence comes from Candidatus Caldatribacterium thermophilum, assembly GCA_039638315.1. GTDB lineage: Bacteria > Atribacterota > Atribacteria > Atribacterales > Caldatribacteriaceae > Caldatribacterium > Caldatribacterium thermophilum. Next base: position 1,116 of record JBDIWL010000218.1, read on the forward strand.
AGGGGAGAGGCGACCATTCGGGGGACCCTACAGAAGTTGCGCTCCTCGCATACGCAAGGGAACAGGGATTTCCCTGGCAGGAGTGGCGCGCTATGTACCCCCGTTACGACGAGATTCCCTTTGATTCGAAGCGGAAGCGTATGTCCACGCTCCATGTTATCGATGGACGGTACATGCTCTTGACGAAGGGTGCCCCCGAGGTGCTCCTTGAACGGTGCTCGTTTTACGAGATGCAGGGGCAAATTCTCCCCCTTGGAGAAAGGGAAAGGGAGGAAATCCGCCGGGCTCAGGAGACCATGGCCTCAGAAGCTCTGCGGGTCCTTGCCTTTGCCTTCCGGGTACTCCCGAACGTGGCACTCTCTGAAGATGTGGAACAGGACCTTGTGTTCGTGGGGCTCCTGGGCATGATAGATCCACCAAGAAGAGAAGCCTACGAGGCGCTTGTCGAAGCAAAGAGGGCAGGTATTGAGACGATTATGATTACCGGTGACAGCGCACTTACTGCCAGAGCTATAGCGGAAGAACTCGGAATGTTGGAACCGGGGGACGAGGTGCTCACGGGCCAGGAGCTTGAACGCCTTCCTCATGAGGAACTCAAGAAACGGATTCGGAGCGTTCGAGTCTTTGCCCGGGTCTGGCCGGAGCAAAAGCTCCGCATTGTTGAGGCTCTTCAGGAGAGCGGAGAAGTGGTGGCCATGACTGGAGATGGGGTCAACGATGCACCGGCCCTGAAGAAAGCCGATATCGGCATTGCTATGGGGATTACCGGGACTGATGTGGCTAAGGAAGTGGCTGACATGGTTCTTGCGGACGATAACTTTGCCACCATTGTGCGGGCGGTGAGGGAAGGACGGGTCATCTTTGACAATATCCGGAAGTTTGTTGTGTACCTCCTCTCCTGTAACCTTGGAGAGATTGGAGCGGTGTTTGTGCCGATTCTCCTTGGGCTCGCCCGACCTCTTGCGCCAGTCCAGATACTCCTTGTGAACCTTGTTACCGATGGACTCCCCGCTCTGGCTTTGGGGGTGGAGGCTCCAGAGCCGGATCTCATGCTTCGTCGGCCCCGGAATCCCAGAGAAGGCATTATCACCCCCTTCTACATGCGTACTATCCTCTTTGGTGCCCTGTTCATCACCCTGGCAGTCGTTTTGGCATTTGTTTTCAGTGTACGCCTCTTTGGATTGCACGCGGCAAGGACCATAGCCTTTGTTACCTTGAGCCTTGGTGAGCTCTGGCGGGCGTACAGCTTTCGTTCTGAGCGTCTCAACGCCTGGAAAGTGGACCCCCGGACAAACCTCTTTCTCCTCGAGGCTTGTGGCATTTCCCTTGCGATCATTCTGGCCAGTGTCCTTCTCCCATTCCTTCGGAACATCTTTGATACGCACTTTTTGACCCTTTCTCAGTGGATGTTCGCCCTGGCCTTTTCCCTTTTATCTTTCATAGCTTTTGAGATTCGAAAAATTTTTGTGAGGGGGGATGACTATGGAAATGAAGGTCGTGGCTCTTGAAAACCCTAAGGGGTACAATGTGATTCTTGGGCAGGCCCACTTCATCAAAACCGTTGAGGACCTTCATGAGGTCCTTGCAACGTCGTCACCAGCCCTGAAATTTGGTATTGCCTTCTGCGAGTCCTCTGGTCCCTGCCTTGTCCGCTACAGTGGGAATGACGAAGAGCTTGTGGAACTTGCCAAGAAAAACGCCCTTCTCCTCTCTGCAGGGCATGTGTTCATCATCTTCCTCAAGGATGGGTATCCAATCAATGTCCTCAACGCCGTGAAAATGGTTCCGGAGGTCTGCCGCATTTTCTGTGCAAGCGCCAATCCAATTGAAGTCGTCCTCGTTGAGACTGCACAGGGGCGAGGGGTACTTGGAGTGGTGGATGGGTTGCAGACGAAGG
>JBDIWL010000219.1:0-2981 GCA_039638315.1 Candidatus Caldatribacterium thermophilum
ATGAGAGCAGTCCAGAGCATTTCCCTGATTCCCAGGAGGAGGGAGAGATTCCGCCTCTGTGGGCCGATACAGTCGAATTTCACTAAAGGAGCTTTTGAGCGGGCGGTTCGCAAGGTTATTGAGCTCATTGAGGAAGGGCATGCTTCTCAAGTTGTCATCTCCCAGCGCTTCGCAGTTCCCTATGAGGGAGATCCTTTCCAGGCGTATCGAATCCTGCGGTCGCTGAATCCATCGCCGTACCTCTTCTACTTTGAGACACCACGCTTTACGCTTCTTGGTTCCTCCCCGGAGATGATGGTGAAAGTGGAGGGGAGGAAGGTCATGACGCGTCCTATTGCGGGTACACGTCGTCGTCTACAGGGTGTACCGGAGGAAGAGATTATTCAGGACCTTCTTGGGGATGAGAAGGAAAACGCTGAGCACGTTATGCTCCTTGACCTGGGGAGGAATGACCTTGGAAGGGTGTGTACGCTGGGGAGCGTTCAGGTTGAGGAGTATATGAAAGTGGAGCGGTACTCCCATGTTTTCCATATCGTTTCCACGGTTTCTGGCGCTTTGCGAGCCGATATGACTCCCTGGAGGGCACTCCAGGCATGCTTCCCGGCAGGAACAGTGAGTGGAGCCCCGAAAGTACGGGCGATGGAAATTATCGAGGAAATTGAACCGGAAAGCCGGGGTCCTTATGCGGGGGCTCTGGGGTATGTGAGCTTTCACGGGAATATGGATACCTGTATCATCATTCGGAGCATCTTCTTTAAGGATGGTGTTGCTCGGGTTCAGGCAGGGGCAGGTGTGGTGTACGACTCTGTGCCCGAGCGGGAATATGAGGAAACACGGAGCAAAGCGGAAGCTTTGCTCCTTGCATTACAGCTTGCTGGGAAGGAGGAGAACGTATGATTCTTGTCATCGATAACTACGATTCCTTCACGTACAACCTTGTCCAGTACCTTGGGGAGCTGAGTAGAGAGGATATTCAGGTGTTCCGTAACGATGAGGTGACCATCGAGGAAATTGAGAGAATGCGTCCGGACCGAATCGTGATTTCTCCTGGCCCCAAAGACCCCACCGATTGTGGCATAACGAATGATGTTATAGCCCGCTTTGCTCCCTTCATTCCTATCCTGGGGGTGTGTCTTTGGCCACCAGTGCATTGCCTATGTTGAGGGAGCACGAATCGTAAAGGCTCGAAGACCTTGCCACGGGAAGCAGTGGAAAGTTTTCCTTCTCCCCTCTCTCCTTTTCCGGGATCTTCCTCGGGAAATATGGGTTGGTCGGTACCATTCTCTCGTTGTCGACCCTGGTAGCCTTCCGCCGTCTCTTCGGGTCATAGCCTGGACCGAAGAGGGGGAAATCATGGCCCTGGAACACAGGAAATACCCTCTCTTTGGTGTGCAGTTTCACCCTGAATCTGTTCTCACTCCTCAGGGGAAAATTATCCTTCGGAATTTCCTGGAGGTGGGGAGAAAGTGAGAGAAGCTTTTGTGCGGCTCCTCAGTGGAGAAACCCTAACCACCCCTGAAGCGTATGCACTCATGTGCGACCTTATGAGGGGAAACTTTACCCCTGCGCAGATGGGGGCGATTCTTGGTGCCCTGCGAGCCCGTGGGGAAAAAGAGGAGGAACTCCTCGGTTTTGCACAGGCCATGCGGGATTGTGCCGTACCCTTTACGGTACCCTCTGGGACTCTTGTTGCTGACAACTGTGGCACTGGAGGCGACGGGAAACATACCCTCAATATTTCCACAGGTGCTGCACTTCTTGCCTTCGCTCTTGGTGTTCCTGTGGTGAAGCATGGGAATCGTTCGGTATCGAGTCGTTCTGGAAGTGCAGATTTTCTCGAAAGCCTTGGTTTCCCTATAGATCTCCCGAAAGCATCCATGGAGGTGCTCTTTGCCACAACAGGCTTTGCCTTCCTGTATGCGCCGCTGTACCATCCCGCTATGCGAGCTGTGCAGGGGGTGCGGAAAGAACTTGGGGTTCGAACCGTATTCAACATCCTCGGTCCTCTGACTACCCCCTGCCCTGTTGCTTACAAAATGGTTGGGGTGTACGACCAGAAACTCCTTGAACCAGTGGCCTATGTACTGTCGTTCCTCGGTGTACGACGGGGCCTTGTCGTCTGGGGAGAACCTGGGGTGGATGAGGTAAGCGTGAGCGGCAGGACTTTTGGTGTTCTTGTGGATCGGGGCACGGTAGAGACCTTTTCCTTTCACCCTCGCGAACTCGGTCTCCCCGAGTACCCTGTGGAAGCAATCCAGGGAGAAGATGCTGAAGGTAACGTGCGCCTTTTCCTTGAGGTTCTGCAGAATAAGCGTCAGGGAGCCCACTACGATGCACTTACCCTCAATGCGGCCTTTCTTGTGTGGCTTGCTGAAAAAGCGGAAACAGTTGCCCAGGCTTTTGAACAGGTTACAGAGGCTATTCGAAGTGGTATGGCCCTTGCAAAGGTTCAGGACCTTGTAGCTGTAGCACAGAGCATACGGGGAGGTGAAGGGGATGGAGAACATTCTTGAAACCATTGTCGTTGCGAAAAAACGAAGGCTCTTCGCCCAGGGGAAGCGGTATTCACCTTTTGACGTGGCGCGCCTTATTGCCAGACCTCAGGAGAGAACATTTCTTGCCTCCCTGTCTGGTTCTGGTCCGAATATTATTGCTGAAATCAAACTCGCCTCTCCTTCGCGAGGGAGGTTCATTTCCCGCCAGGAAGTTCCCTATTTTCTTGCCTCCTACGAAGAAGGTGGGGCAAAAGCTATCTCGGTCGTTACCGAGGAAGAGCACTTTGAGGGGAGCTGTGAGCTCCTCCAAGAAGTGGTACAGAGAACGCCGCTTCCGGTTTTGCGCAAGGATTTTATCCTCGAGGAAACACAAATTTACGAAACCAAGGAAGCCGGTGCACATGCTATTCTCCTCATTGCTCGCATTGTCTCAAAGGAGCGACTCAGAAACTTTGTGGAGCTTGCTATGCTCCTTGGTCTTACTCC
>JBDIWL010000220.1:0-2909 GCA_039638315.1 Candidatus Caldatribacterium thermophilum
CAACACCATCGAACTCTTTCGTTACTTCGCAAACTCCTCCAGAAACTCCGTAAAAAGCAAGCTGCACGTTGTTGAGCCAGAGTACCGCAAGATCCAGGGAGTTCGAAGCATTGAGGGACGCATCTTCCTTGAAGACCGAAAACAGCCTTTTCCCACCGCAAAAGGCACTTACCGCTCCACTCTTCTCTTCTACAAGGTAAAAGGTTGGTGGACTCTTCCAGGAAGACGAAAACACATCCTGGAGCCTTTTGAGGATAACGCGAGCTCGTTCCTCGCAGGAAGCAAAAGACCCCCGGTACCGGATGCGGAAAAGCACTCGACCATCACAGAGAATGGCAGCTACACCTCGTTCCTCAAGGATCGTAAGCTGCGCCTTTGCCTGAACGCTCTGTGCTGCGGCGAAAACCCCAAGAAGGACCAGAAGCACCCCTAAGGCCTTCCTCGCACCAGGAGACTGACGGCAAAGCAGCATATACCTTCACCCCTTCCAATGCTCCCAAGGCCCTCATTCGTTGTCACCTTGAAACCAACATGCGTTTCAGGAACACCAAGCACCCGGGAAAGATTCTCCCGAATCCGGGCCACAAAGGGAGCAATTTTGGGTTGTTCCGCAATGAGCATAATATCCACGTTTCCGATATCCCACCCCTCGTTTCGCACCCGTTGCACCACTACCTCAAGGAGCTGTATGCTCGCCGCATCCCTCAGGGATGGATCCTCAGGCGGGAAAAGGGAACCAATATCAGGAAGACCACAGGCCCCAAGGAGGCTATCCATAAGGGCATGGCACACCACATCACCATCTGAATGCCCAAGAAGCCCCCGCTCAAAAGGGATGTGCACGCCCCCAAGGATGAGCTTTCGCCCCTCCACAAGGGGATGGATGTCGTACCCCAAACCTACTCTTGGCGCAACCATCGTACCCTCCAGCGGAGCATTTCCTCAGCGATGAGGAAATCCTGCGGGGTGGTGATTTTCAGATTCTCCTCAGAGCCCGGGACGATGCGTACCGGAAACCCCAGACGTTCCACAAGAGAAGCGTCATCGGTCCCATAGAAACCTTCTTCCCTTGCCCGCTCAAAAGCCTCAAGAATAAGGCCAATACGAAATGCCTGAGGGGTCTGGGCTCGCCAGACCCTCTTTCGGTCGAGCGTTCCCTCAATGGTCTTACCATCGGAGGAGAGTTTAAGTGTATCCACCGAGGGAATAGCCACACATACCGCCCCGAATTGCGCAACCTCTTCCACGCAGCGCTTGAGGATACCCTTACTCACCAGGGGTCGCACACCATCGTGAATCAGAACGAAATCCTCAAGGCGGTCTCTATAAAGCTTCAATCCCTCGTACACTGAATCCTGCCGGGTTGCACCACCAAAAACGTAATGTCGGAGCTTTTGAAAGCCATACTTTTTCAGAACTTCTCGACGGAAGATTTCTTCATGGAGAGGGTGGATGACAACCACAAATTCACTGATGGCTTCGCACTGCTCAAAAGCTTCAAGAGTATGCACAAGAACAGGCTTCCCAAGAAGAGGAAGGTACTGCTTGGGAAGAGGTGTGTTCATGCGCTCTCCAGTACCTGCAGCAACGACAACCGCAAAAAACGACGACCCCAGAAACCTCACCCTTTCGTCTTGAGACGGGCAAAAATCATCCGTCCAGCAGGGGTTTGCAGGACACTCGTGACGACCGTATCCACGACAGAGTTGATGTACTTCTTCCCTTCCTCCACCACAACCATGGTACCGTCATCGAGGTACCCCACACCCTGTTCCGCTTCCTTACCTTCCCGAATAATCTGTACCCGGAGTTCCTCTCCCGGGAGAACGTACGGTTTGAGGGCATTGGAGAGCTCATTGATATTGAGGACCTCTACACCCTCAAGCTCAGCGATTTTATTGAGGTTAAAGTCATTGGTGATGACCCGTGCTCCCATAACCTTGGCGAGTTTTATAAGCTTTGCGTCCACATCCCGGATATCGGGAAAGTCCCGATCCACAATACGGATGGCCACCTTTTTCTCCTTTCTCATTCTATTCAGAATGTCAAGTCCGCGACGGCCACGGCTTCGTTTCAAGGGGTCCTGAGAGTCGGCTACCTGCTGGAGCTCTCGCAACACAAAGCGGGGGATGATGAGTTCTCCCTCAAGGAAACCGGTTTTGCAAATATCCGCAATCCTCCCGTCCACAATGGCGCTCGTGTCAAGGATTTTACTCGTCCCTCCCTGGCCCCGCAAAAAGCGCACCCGGGGAAGACCAGTAAAGAGGGTAATGATGTCTTCTTTTCGAAGGAGGAAGACAGTAAGACCCAGAGCACCACAGATGACCGTAACAACAAGAGGTAAGGCAGCATTCTTAAAGGGCAGAAACGATATGGGATAGGTCAGGAGTACCCCAATGACCAGTCCAACAATGAGACCCCCAAGGCCCACAAGGATATCGATAGCCGAAGCCCGGGAAAAGAATCCTCCCACCGCAGCGAAAACCCTCTTCAGAGGTTTGCCAAACCGCATGTTCAAAACTATCACCCCTCCAGAAACCCCCAGGGCAAGGACAGTATCCCAGAAGAAAGACCACGGAGCAAACAAGAAGGAAGCAATGAAGACACCACCGAAAAGAAAAGCCCATAGAACTCCATCCTCTTTTCCCATACCCAACACCTCCGCTTTGCACGGTCACTACCCTCAAGCCTCCTGTAGAGCCCTTTTTCCATTATACCAATTTTCCCAGTAAATCAAAGAAAGGCCAAGAGACCTCAGAGGAGACCTTCTCCGCGGAGGAACTCGAGGATATTTCCGTATGCGGCGTACTCCATCCCTGGAAGTCGCACCGACAGGCGCTGGTCCCGAGCAAGTACTGCCCGTCGAATGCCTATCCGAAGGGCCTCCTGAAGGCGATTCTCAAGAAAGG
>JBDIWL010000221.1:0-2895 GCA_039638315.1 Candidatus Caldatribacterium thermophilum
GGGGCCCTGAATAGACAGGTACGCTTTGGAGCAGATGTAATTTCCCGTCTTCGAGCCATTCAGGACTCTCCTGAGAACCTCAAAGCCCTGCAACAGGATGCCCTCGAAACAATGAACGCGCTCATAAAGACGCTCTGCGAAAGAGGAGGGTGGAGAAGCGATCGCATCTTCGCGGTCACTGTTGCTGGGAATACCATTATGGAGCACCTTTTTCTTGGGCTTTCTCCTTTGAGCATTGGGGTAGCACCATTTGTCCCAGTACTCCGGGAGGGGTATCTTCTCCGGGCAAAAGATGTGGGGCTTTCGGTGCATCCAGAGGCTTCAGTGTATGTTTTCCCGTGCGTTGCAGGCTACGTCGGGGGGGACATCGTTGGAGGTATTGGAGCCCTCAGGGTTCACGAGGCGGAAAAAACAACCCTGTACATCGATATCGGTACAAACGGGGAAATCGTCCTTGTTTCGGGGGGAAGGATTCTGGCGTGTGGGACGGCAGCAGGACCGGCCTTTGAAGGGGCAGAAATTCGCTTCGGCATGAGGGCCGCTCAAGGAGCAATTGCTACGGTGTCTCTGGAGGGTGGAAAAGTGCTTGTGACGACTATTGGCAACGTTCCCCCACGGGGAATCTGTGGGACAGGCCTTATCGACGTCCTGGCTCTCCTTCTTAAGGAGAACCTCCTCTCCTCAACTGGAAGATTTCAGGAACGCATGTCCTGGTCTGCGTTCTTTGAGGGAGAGGGAAAGGAGAAGCGCTTTATCCTCTCAAGAGACCCGTATATCTACCTCACGCAGAGGGATGTAGAAAAGCTCCAGCTTGCCCTTGCGGCGATGCGGGCAGGAAGGACTATTCTCCTTAGAGAAGCTGGACTTGAGGAGGGAGATATCGAGGAAGTGGTACTTGCGGGAGCCTTTGGGAGCTTCATTCGTCCTGAAAGCGCAGGGCGCATTGGGCTTATTCCAGAGGGTGTTCCCGCTCGCTCCGTTGGAAACGCCTCCCTCCTGGGAGCGCAAAAGGCGCTCCTTTCTCGTGATTTCCGAAGGACTCTTGAACATCTCGCCCGCCGGGTAGAGTACATCGAGCTTTCTGCTCGCCGGGACTTTGAGGAGGCTTTCTGCGAAGGACTTGTATTGCCAGGGACAACACAATAGGAGGGTTGGTCATGGCAGTGGTAAAACCCTTTTTAGGATACCGGTATGCGGAGAAGTACATCCAGGAGCGGGGCATTGGGAGACTCGTCGCACCGCCTTATGACGTCATTTCGGAGAAAGAGAAGCAACGCCTCGCTGCAGAAGAGTACAACTTTGTGCACCTCATCCTTGGTAAGGATGCGAGTGGATACGAGAGTGCAGCTCTTCGGCTTCGCCGGTGGATTGCAGAAGGCGTGTTTGTGCGCGATAGCATTCCCTCCATGTACATTTACGAACAGGAGTTTGAGCTGAATTCCTTTGGTCGAAGGAAACGCACGGGTTTCGTGACCCTGGTACGGCTTGAGGAGTTTACCAAGCGGGTCATTTTCCCTCATGAGCGGACCATGCCCAAGTACTCTTTGGATCGCCTTGAACTCCTCCGGGCGACCCGGGCGAACCTTGAGCAAATTTTCTGCCTTTACAACGATCCACAGAGAATTGTTGATACACTCCTTGAGGAGCACAAACGCCCAGAAACAGAGCTTTTCACCTTCACTGACCGCCATGGGGTTGTGCATCGCCTCTTTCGGCTTTCGGAGGAGGAGGCTATAGCACGCATCCGTAAGGTGCTCAATCCCCGCACCCTCATCATTGCTGACGGGCACCACCGTTACGAGACCTGCCTCATGTACCGGAGGGAGCGAAGGGAAGCCCTGGGGGATCCTCTTGAGGAAATCCCTGAAGACTATACCATGATGTTCCTTGTGAATATTCATAATCCCGGACTCCTTATCCTCCCCACCCATCGTCTGGTGCATAGCCTCCCTGAAGAGCGTCTTGCTGATTTCTTCAGAAAGTGCGAGGCGTACTTTGAGGTTCGCTTCTTTCCAAATGAGCGTGACATGGAAGAATTCCTCCAGGTAGCTCCGCCATTCACCATCGGGGTGTACGAAAGGAAGAACGAACGATGGGGCACCATAACGCTCAAAGACCCCCGAATTATGGACGAGCGACTTGGAGAAGAAGATGTGAACCGGCATCTTGATACTACTATCCTGCATGAGCTCGTCTTCCGGGAAATTCTTGGCCTCAACAAGGAGGGCCAGGGAGAAACCGAGTGTGTCGACTACCTCCGGGGGACAAAGGACGTTTTCGCCATTGCGAAAGAGGAGAACAAGTACCAGCTTGTCTTTGTCATGCGCCCAACGCCCATTGAGCAGGTAGAGAGGGCGGTAGAAAAATTCCAGCGGATGCCTCAGAAATCCACGTACTTCTATCCCAAAGCGTGGAGCGGGCTTGTCTTCCGAATGCTGGAGGAGTAACATGCCGCTTCTACAGGTTGCCCTTGATCTCTGGAGTGGAGATGAGGCTCTTGCGCTTGCTGCGTGCCTCCTTCCTTATGTGGACATTGTGGAGGTTGGAACACCCCTGCTTTTGGCCTGTGGTTTACCCTTTGTGGAACGCCTCCGGGAAGTGGTCGGAGAGAAGCTCCTCTTTGTGGACGCAAAAATCGTGGATGCTGGAGAAGAGGAAGCGCAGGCAGTTTTTGCTCGAGGTGGGGACATAGTCTCTGTGCTTGGCGGGGCAGCCCCAGTAACCCTTGAGGGAGTGCAGAGAGCAGCAAAACGTTACGGCAAGAAATGGGTTGTGGACACTATCGACCTTGTGCCAGCTTCGCCAAATGTGCAACTTCTTGAGGTGTTGCAACCTGATTTTCTGGCACTCCATGTCCCCCACGATGTGGCCAGGGAAGGTCACGAAGCCTGGGAA
>JBDIWL010000222.1:0-2849 GCA_039638315.1 Candidatus Caldatribacterium thermophilum
ACTTCAAGGCCTTTTATGATGCTCTGAAACACCTTTTCCTCCCGGCTTTGAGTCTCTCCCTGGGAGGCCTTTTCCAGGAGGCGCGAATTACCCGGGCGAGTATGCTCGAGAACGCAAAAAGGGATTTTGTCGCGGCGGCTCGGGCTTATGGTATTCCCGAGCGGGTGGTGGTGTCAAAGTACCTCTTCAAACCCTCCATTATCCCGACGGTTTCTATTCTTGGGCTTGATTTCGCTTCACTTATTGGAAATGCCTTTCTTGTGGAGCTCCTCTTCAACTGGCCAGGGCTTTCCCGATACGGTATCAACGTCATGCTCCGCAAGGATATTGAGGCAATTGTTGCGGTGGTCATGGTTCTTGGGATTGTCTTTACTGTGGTCAATATCCTCGTAGACATTGTTGTGGCCTACCTTGACCCGAGAATTCGCCTGGTGGAGAGGGGTGAGTGAGGTGCGGAGGACTCGTTTCGGCAGATGGTGGTATAAGTTCTCTCGAAACCCCCTCTCGGTGGTTGGGCTTGTCATTGTTGCCTTTGTGGTTTTCTGTGCGGTTTGCGCTCCCTGGGTCGCTCCGTATCCGGAGCATGCTGGTCCTTACGTGAACTACGGTGAAGCGAACCAGCCTCCTTCTCTTGCCCATCCCTTTGGAACGGATATTTTTGGCCGGGATGTCCTGAGTCGTGTCTTTTTCGCCTTCCGTTCTTCGCTCCTCATGGGTGTGGTTGTTCTGGCTATTGTTGTCCCGGTGGGGGTAACCCTTGGGCTTTTAGCCGGGTACTTCAAGGATTCCTGGATTGATATTCTCATTATGCGCATCACCGATATCTTCCTCTCTGTTCCTCCCCTTATCCTTGCTCTGGCTATCACCTCAGTCCTCAAACCCAACCTCACCAATGCCATGATTGCTGTTTCGGTCATGTGGTGGCCCTGGTACACGCGCCTTGTCTACGGGATGGCCACGTCTTTGCGGAATGAGTACTTTGTCCAATCGGCAGAACTCATCGGGGCGAGCAAGTTCCATATTCTCTTTCGGGAAATCCTCCCCAACTGTGTCTCCACCATTCTCACCAAAATGACCCTGGACATGGGTTGGGTGATTCTCATCGGGGCGGCACTGAGTTTTGTAGGTTTGGGTGAACAGCCTCCAAAGCCTGCTCTGGGGACAATGGTTGCCGATGGAGCAAAGTACCTTCCCGAATACTGGTGGATTTCTGTCTTTCCCGGTCTTGCCATCATGCTCATTGTTCTCGGATTTAACCTTCTTGGAGATGGCATTGGCGACCTTTTCTCGCTGGAGGAAGCATAACATGCAGGATGTGCTCCTTGATGTTCGGGATCTCGTCGTGCACTTCCGCGTCTATGGAGGGTACCTTAAGGTTCTTGATGGAGTGACTCTTCAGGTACGGTCTCAGGAGAAAGTGGGGCTTGTGGGGGAAACAGGCTGTGGAAAGACAACAACCATGAAAACCATCATGGGGATTTTACCTCAACCTCCGGGGGTTATCCGGGGAGGAAGCATTCTCTTCAAGGGTCGCAACGTACTCTCTATGCGTCCACAGGAGCTTGAGCGTCTGCGGCGATCGGGTATTTCCATGATTTTTCAAGACCCCACAGCGGCGCTCAATCCAGTTTTCACGATAGGAGAGCAACTTGAGGATGCCATTCGATACGCTCTCGGGAGAACGGACCACGCTTCGGTACGGGAAAGGGCGATTGCGGCCCTGCAGAGTGTTGCGCTCCCTGACCCCCTGCGTATCCTTGAGAGTTACCCGGTGCAGCTTTCTGGGGGCATGCGCCAGCGGGTGTGCATTGCTCTTGCCCTTGCCTGTCCGAAGGAACTCCTCATCGCTGATGAGCCAGGAACGTCTCTTGATGTGACCATTCAGGACCAGATTCTCCGACTCATTCACCGGCTTGCTGAAGAGCGGAAAATGGCGGTTATTCTCATTTCCCATTCTCTTGGGGTTATCCGGGAATGGACAGAGCGAGTATACGTGATGTACGCTGGAACCATCGTGGAGGAGGCAAAAACGAAAGAGCTCTTTGCCCAGCCGCTCCATCCCTACACCCGGGCTCTCATGGCCTGTGTTCCGAAACTCACTGGAGAGGGTATTGCTGAAGGGATTCCTGGGCGTATTCCCGATTACTTTGAGCCTCCCACAGGATGTCGGTTCCATCCCCGTTGCCCTTACGTTATGGATATGTGCCGTAAAGAAAAACCAGAGCTTTTTGCTGTAGGTGCAAACCACCATGTTGCCTGCTTTCTCTTCAGGGAGGGAGCCCAATGAACGAGCTCCTTGTTGTGGAGAACCTCCAGAAATTTTTCACCACCTCCCGGGGTGTGGTCAAAGCCGTACACGGGGTGAGCTTCGCCATTCACCCTGGGGAAACCTTTGGGCTTGTGGGGGAATCTGGCTCTGGAAAGAGTACCGTGGCTTACATGGTTATGGGAATGTATCGTCCCACTGCCGGTCGGATTCTCTTCAAAGGTCAGGACATTACTGTGCCCCATTCGCGGCGTCCTCTTGCCCTGAAGAAGGACCTGCAAATTGTCTTTCAGGATCCTGGGTCTTCGCTGAATCCCCGCCGTTCCATAAGGGAAATTCTTGAGCTTCCCCTTCGAGTCCACCGCCTTGCGGACAGAAGGAACATCGGAGAACGGGTTGTGGAGCTTTTGCGCATTGTGGAACTTCCTCCAGAGTATGCCGAGAAATACCCCCGGGCTCTTGGTGGGGGAGAGAAGCAGATGGTAGCTATTGCCCGGGCGCTGAGTACTGAGCCATCTCTCCTTGTCCTTGACGAGCCGACTTCAGCTCTTGACGTCTCCATTCAGGCGAAAATCATCAACAC
>JBDIWL010000223.1:0-2834 GCA_039638315.1 Candidatus Caldatribacterium thermophilum
TCCTCAAGGGACCTTCCCCAGGCCACAAGACCGATATCTGCGGTATGGTCGAGAATCTCAAAGGGCTGCATCAGTACCCGATTGGAACCCCCTCTCCCGGACGAAAGAAAGCTTTGAGCTTATTCACAAGAATCTCCGTTGCATTGAGAAACGCCTCTTCTGTACTCCCACCGATATGGGGCGTACAGATGACGTTTTCCTGGGCAAGGAGTTCCAAATCCTGCTCCGAAGGAGGCTCCGTTTCGTACACATCAAGAGCAACCCCCGCAAGATGCCCTTCCCGTAAAACCTCAAGAAGCGCCTTCTGGTCAATGACCTTTCCCCGGGATGTGTTGATAAGGTACGCACCTTTCTTCATCTTCCGAAGCATCTCGGCGGAGAGCAGTCCCCGCGTTTCGTTATTCAAAACCACATGGAGTGAGACAATATCGCTCCGCTCCAGGAGCTCTTCGAGCCGAAACGCCCGCTTCACCCCACGACGGGTAAACTCCTCTTCGGGAACATAAGGGTCATACGCTATGACCTCGGCCCGCATGGCTTTCACAATTTCTGCCACCCTTCGGCCGATACCCCCAAAGCCTATCACACCCCAGGTTTTCCCTTCAATGGTCTTCCCGGTGTACTTTCCCTTCGCCCACTTCCCTTCCTTAAGAAATGCACAGGTTACATAGAGGTGGCGCAAGAGAGCAATGGCAAGCCCTATAGTGAGCTCCGCAACGCTTCCCGCTGAGGCTTCTGGCGTGTTGATAATCTGGATACCCCGCGCTTCACAGGCTTTCTTGTCGATGTTATCCGTTCCCACCCCAGGGCGAGCAATGACCTTAAGGCGCGGAGCGTGCTCAATGATTTTTGCCGTGACAAGAGGATTCGAACGCACGACGAATACATCCTTGTCCTGAATCGCCTGGATAATCTCCTCCTCAGCATCAGAAGTGAGAACTGCAACGGGACCAATTTCTTCAGCAAGTCGCCGCACCATATCCTCAGGAACACCACGAGCGCAGAGCACACGAATCGTCTCGCTCACTTTCCATGCACCTCCGTCCTCAGAGTGGAAAACCTTTCGAACACCTCAAGAATGCTATAGATTTCAGACTCCTCAAGAGTGTCACCATGTCGCACCCACAGGGCGTTTTCCCTTTGAGGCACTCGGCCAGCAGCAACCCCCCGCTCCCACAGGGCGGAAAGAGCGCTCTCCCTCTGAGTCTCTCCTGCAAGTTCCACAATGCTCACCGAGGGAAAGAGCTCCGCTTGAGGTACTGCCACACCCAGAGCCCGTATCTTTTCACGAAAGAGTTCCGCAAGACGTTTGCGCCGTTCCCACAGGGTTTCTTTTCCAAGCGCTCGAAGCACCTCAAGGCGCTCCACAAAAGGCAAGGGTGGCCTCTCCATGTTCCACTCTTGAATTCGTGAAAAATTGAGGCCAAATCGGGGACAAGAAGCACGCTCCCAGGCTCCCCAGGCCCTTTTGCCAACCACGAAAAACACCACGTTCCGGAAGAGCAAAGGCTCGGCAACCACCGCAAGGTCAACCCCAGCACGGTCAAGTTCAAGAGGAAATACACCAAAGGACTCTCCCACTTCGGCAACACAGAGCACCCCAAAGCAACGACATACTTCTCCAAATCCTGCGAGATCCACCCAAAGACCTGTGGTCCTCTCCACATGGGGCACAAGGACCCCCCGAATAACCCCCTTTTCCCGGGTCCAGAGAAGGAGACGGAGATCTTCAGGAGTTGGAACCCCTCCCCCATATCCTCCAAGACGAATCACCGAGAGCCCAAAGGCTTCGGCAATCCTGGCCCAGCACTCCCCCGTCTCTCCAAAAATCGGGACAGCAACCGTATCCCCCGGAGAAAAGGCGTTTACGACTGCTGCCTCAAGCCCCAGGACTCTCGGTAAAGGACAAAAGAGTATGTCTCCTTCTGTTCCCAGGAAGTACCGTACTGTCTCCATAGAAAACAAAAGCTCTCGCCCAAGGGGCGAGAGCTCTCCCGCGGTGCCACCCTTCTTCGGTGGTTTCCCACCCTCAAAGCGCTAACGCGCCCAACACGCGTTGGGTACTACTTCCTTCGTACCCACAACTCCAGGGCGGATTCAGGGAAGGAGAGGACCGGCTTCCACCCTGCCCGGTTCTCTGCGCCTCTCCAGACTCCCTTACTACTCCCCTTCATCGTCGTTCCTGAGTTTTCCTGATACAGGAACTATAGCACAAAATCGAGGAAAGTCAACAGGGCGGGACTTTGACTTTGTAGAGAGACCAGGGTTCGTTCACGAACCCGGGGAGCTCCGCAGGGTCTTAACGTTTCGAGCGCACCCGCAAAAGGAAACCGTGGTGAAAACGAGTAAGGATTTTCCCACGCAGTGAATAAACTCTGCATGTACCAGGTTGTACACTATAATGCATGGTGAAAGGAGTGAGAACATGAAGTCCGTTATGCTCTACGCACTGAGTACCTGCCCATTTTGCAAAATGGCCAAACGCTTCTTTGAGAGCCGAGGCATTGCGTACGACTTCGTCGATGTGGACCTCCTCCCTGAAGAGGAGAAAGAGAAGACTGTTGCCGAGGTGCAGCGCATCTCTGGACGGAGAGCGTTTCCCGTCATTGTGATAGGCGAAGAAGTCATTGTGGGATATGATGAGCTGCGCATCAAGGAGGCACTTGAAAAATGAGTGCTGAGCGGATACTTTGCCCTGTATGCCAGGTTGCTTTTCCCCTCAAAGAGGAGAAAGTTCCCGGAAAGAAAATTGTCTGCCCCGTTTGCGGGGCGGTGCTTGTTCTTGAAAACGAGGATAGTACCTGGGTTCTCAAGCGGCCAAAAGACATGACCCC
>JBDIWL010000224.1:0-2828 GCA_039638315.1 Candidatus Caldatribacterium thermophilum
TTCCTGGGGGGCGAACATTCCATTGCTGTGGTGGAAGACGGCACAGGCCGCATAGCTGGGGTGCTCTCTTTTGAGTACCTGTGCCGTCTCCTGCCCCGGTACTGCGCTTCTACGTATGCTTGAACTTCAGGACGCCGTATTTTTCCCGCGTTTTCCGAAGGATTTCTGCATATTCCCGGTTGTGCACAACGCATCCTGTAGGCTGCTGCCTGATGAGGAGCTCCATGCAGGCATCGCACAGAGTGCACCACTGGACTTCGTGAGCCCTTCCTTCCTGAAGCTTCCTCGGTACCAGTGGATCGGCCAGGGACTGGCGTCCTATGGCAACCATGTCCACAATGCCGTCCCGTATGTTTTTATCTCCCCAGAAGAGGAGTGAACTCTTCTCCCGTTCAACACCAAGGAAATTGTTGTTCCCGTCCCGGAAGATGGAGTACGCCGAACCCATGGTGACGACTTGAGGAGCAAGGACCTTTCGCGCTTCCTTCTGGAAGTAGTGGTGGAGATACGCGTAGTCGGGAATTCTCTTGTCAGGGTGTGCCAGAGCAATGGTGAGCGATGGGTTTCCTGCAGAGACGAGGATGAAATTCGCTCCCCGCTCTTTTAAACCCTGCAGAAGGTCCAGGGGTTCTGTCAGGTCCATAACGGCGGTATCTGGTCCTGCGCATCCCTGGCCTCCAGGGATACCCTCCCACATGGTGACTTTGGAGCCGAGGAGAAAGTTTGGGTCAGGAATCGCCTTGCGAATGCGTTCGTAAATCTCAAAGGCAAACCGGCGCCGGTTTTCCCAGGGTCCTCCGTACTTCCAGGGGCGGTCGTTGTATGGACGAAGGATCTGTGTTCCCAGGTACCCATGGCAGAGTTTCACGTCGACACCATCAGCTCCTGCATCATAGGCGATTTTCGCTCCCAGGACGAACTGGTCGATGATGGTTTCCACATCTTCCTCACTCAGGATGTCTCCTCCAAGACCAGGGAGCGGTTTCACGCACACCCTCCGGGAGAACTCGGGATTACTCAGTTCTCCTGCATGGGTGAGCTGGAAAATAAAAAGAGGTTTGGGATTCACCTTCCTCATTTCGGCAACGAACCTTTCAAGGGGTTTCGAATTATGGGGCATGATGCTGAGCTGATGCAAACGCGCCCGGCTCTCGTAGCTCACCGTGATGGCCTCAAGGAAGATAACCCCGGCATTCCCTTCGAAAAGCCTCTCGTACCTTCGATACGTTCGTGGGGAAGGGTTACCGAGTTCATCAGAGTCGCAGCACTCCATAGCGTTGATAACGAAGCGGTTTTCTGCCCTTCTCTTGCCAATGGTTATGGGGGTGAAGAGGAGATTTTCGGTCACAGTACCAGCCTCCTTTCCCTTCTCGAGGATAGAGGGAAAGGGTTTGCGGGGGAATACCAGAAAAGTACCAGAAAATTCCTAAGCGCTTTTTGGGGACTCTGGAGGGAAGAGGGCGTGGAGATTCGTGCAACCGAGTTTTTTACGGATGTTTCCCCGATGGAAATCAACGGCTTTTTTCGAAATGGCGAGGATTTCAGCAATCTCCTTGCTTGTTAAGCCCTGGGCAAGGAGTTGTGCAACTTCCCACTCCCGGGGAGTGAGAGAAGGGAGATTTGGGATGCTCTGGCTCTCAAGAAGCTCGGTGATCGCTTCTTGGAGAGCTCTAAGGAGTGTTCTCTGGAAGTCGTATGGAAGGGAGGCAAAGAGCATCTCGAAAAGAGGCGCTACGTTCGATGCAAAGAAGCGCCAGCGTTCTTTCTGCTTTTCTCTCTCCCGAGAGAGCAAGGCGGCAAGGAGCTGAACCTCTCCCTCGAGGAACCGGAGACGATTGTGCAGGTGTTCTTTCCCCGTGATATCTTCTATGTACTCCATGAAGCCAACGATTTTCCCAGCTTCGCACAAAGGGAAAACCGTCAATTTCTGCCACCCCTTGATTTCCCCCTCTGGACCATGGTAGGGAACAATGCCGGTTGCGGCGTTTCTCGATTTGAGCGCATGGCGCGTGGGGCACCGAAGGCAGGGGCGGTTCCGTCCGTGGTACACTTCAAAGCACTTTGCTCCCTGGCGTAGTGCCCGGTGAGCATACCAGGTGCGCATGGTCGCATTCATGGCCACAATGGAAAAGGAGGTATCAAGGATGCTCACTCCGTAGGGTACGCCATCCCAGAGGATTTCCACGAAAGGGTTCCCCTCCATCACGTTTTTCCTTAGAATACTGGAAGGGAGAGAAAGAAGCAAGAAGGAGGACCTATGAGGAGTCTTGTTGTCGTTGTGTCGGTACACCATGGGAATACCCGTAAAGTGGCTCTGGCTCTTGCTGAAGCCTTGGGGAGTGTGGTCAAGGAACCTGAGGAAGTTTCTGAAGAAGAGGTGCTTTCCTGTGACCTTGTGGGTTTCGGTTCGGGAATCTACTTCGGGAAATTTCACAGGCGTCTTTGGGGCTTTGTGGAGAATCTGCCGCACTGCACAGGGAAGAAAGCTTTCGTTTTCTCCACGAGTGGCCTGGGGAAGAGGGAGTACAACCGTCCCCTTGAGGAGCTCTTGGAAAAGCGAGGCTTTGTGGTTCTCGGGAGTTTTGCATGCCGTGGTTTTGATACCTTTGGGCCCTTACGACTTGTAGGGGGCATCAATAAGGGGAGACCGGGTAAAGGGGATCTCGAAGATGCTACCCGCTTTGCTCGAGAAATGCAAGCCTTATATGGGGAGGGATAGTTGGTGCTTGAGGAACTGAAAAGACAGGTCTGGGAAGCGAATCTTGCGCTTTGCCGCCATGGCCTTGTGATTCTCACCTGGGGGAATGTGAGTGGCATCGATCGGGAAA
>JBDIWL010000225.1:0-2802 GCA_039638315.1 Candidatus Caldatribacterium thermophilum
AGGTGCTAGGAGCCATGGTCCCAGAAAAGTATTCAAAAAGGCGCCTTTTTAGAGTGTGTGTATCATGTATGCTTTTTTCCTTATGGGATCGAAGAACTTGGATAGGTGGAATTGGTAGTCTCTTAGGGTTCTTTCACTGACGCCAGATAGGCGCTTCTCAAGGAGGAACTCCTCAACGTAATCTCCCCAGGAGTTGGGTTGTGGTAGCAACCTTGGCATACGGGTCATTTTGCATACCTCCTTCTTAGCAAGTGGTTTCGAGGTCTTTGCAAGAGGAGCGAGTTGTAGTTTTTGGCTTTGTTGAGCGATTTGTGCTCTCTAAACTCGCGATTTGTCTCCTAAACCGTAGGTTGTGGGTTCGATTCCCGCCGGGCGCGCCAAGCTTTTTTGTGGCAAGGATTTAGCAAGAGGCCGTGGGAATGGACAGAACCTGAGGCTGCATTGCAAGAGTGTTCGGGTTCCTTGCGGAAACTGGAGAGAGTGATAGAGTGGTCGCGTTGTACAGAAGTAGGGAACCTTCGGGAGCTTTCTATTGCAAAATTCTTGGTATTGTCTCTTTTTCGGGGTCCATTGACAGCAGAAACGTTTGTGTTACAATAAAAATGCGTCGGGGCGTGGCGCAGCCTGGCAAGCGCACTCGTTTGGGGTGCGAGTGGTCGGCCGTTCAAATCGGCTCGCCCCGACCATTTTGTGGTTTGAGGGGGAGATGTGGTGTCTGTCCTTGATCTCTTTCGCCTCGATGGAGAAGTTGCCCTCGTTACCGGTGGAGCACAAGGCCTTGGAGAGCAAATGTGTATAGGCCTTGCAGAAGCTGGAGCCTCTGTGGTTGTAGCTGACCTCAACCTTGAGAAAGCCCAAAAAGTTGCCGAACATCTTCGGAGCCTTGGTGTTGCCTCTGAAGCGGTCCGGGTCGATGTGACGCAGAAGGTTGAGGTCGAGGCGGCGGTGCAAAGGACCCTTGAGCTTTTTGGAAAAATCGACATTCTCGTTGCCTGTGCCGGGGTTGGGCAGTGGATGCGAGCGGAAGAAATGCCCGAAGAGGATTGGAAACGCGTCATGGACATTAACCTGAATGGGGTGTTCTTTGCCTGTCAGGCCGCAGGCAGGGAGATGATTAAGCGCCGCAAGGGCAGCATCATTACCATCTCCTCTATGTCCGGGATTATTGTGAATACTCCTCAAGCGCAAGCCCACTATAATGCCTCAAAGGCTGCGGTGATAATGCTCACGAAATCCCTGGCCTCAGAATGGGCCCCGTATAACGTTCGGGTGAATACCATTGCCCCAGGGTATATGGAGACGCAGCTCGTGGCGGATCTCCTCAAGCAGTACCCCGAGTATGCAGAGCTCTGGAAAAAGCTGACCCCTATGGGTCGCCTGGGCCGTCCTGAGGAGATTAAGGGTCCCTGTGTGTTTCTGGCATCCCCCGCTTCCTCGTACATGACAGGAAGCGTGCTTGTGATGGATGGGGGATACACAATCTGGTAAGGGGGTGAGAGAAAGTACGCAAAAAAGGATTCCCTTACTCTTGACTATGTTCTTTGAGTGAACAATCTAAGTCAGTCACGGGGGGATGTGAAGCATGAAGAAGCTCGTTGGGCTTTTGATTATGGTGCTCCTTGTTCTTGGAAGTGCTGTAGTGTTTGCAGAAGTTGCCAATCCTGAGTGGTGGCAGAAAGCGGCAGAGCCGTATAAGGGTGTTGTTATTAAGGGTATTTCTGAGAGTACACCTCCTTCGAAGGCCATGGTGGAAATTGCTGCACCAGAGTTTGAGAAACTCACTGGCATCAAGGTAGAATTTGAAGTAACCTCCTGGGACGAAATGTACAACAAGTCCATTCAGGACCTCCAGACTGGTGCAGGAATTTACGACTTCATCTACGTTGAGCAGGACATCATCTACGCTTACCTTGCCCAGAACTGGCTGACCAACCTCACACCGTTCATTCAGAATACAGCTATTACTGAGCCAAATTTTGATCTTGACGATTTTACAAGCTTCATCAACTACTTTAAGGATGAGAAGGGCGATCTCTACGCTGTTCCTTTTGAGGCGTTCCTGAAGTCCTACATTTACCGAAAGGACCTCTTCGAGGATCCTGAGATTCAGGCGGCCTTCAAGGCAAAGTACGGGTACGACCTTGCTGTGCCAACCACCTGGGAGCAGTACACCGATATTGCCAAGTTCTTCACCGAGTATGGCAAAGAGAAGGGTATTGAGCTCTATGGTCATATCGCTCAGGCCAAGACCCATCCGTGCGTAGCCTACGAAATGGTGGAGAGCATCTGGCCAGCCTGGGGTATCTACAACTGGGGTATCAACCTTGAGAAGATGCGGGCAAGCGTTGAAAACGGTGGTACCCTGAATAGCGACCAGGCGAAGAAGGCCCTTCGCTGGTATGTGGACATGCTCCAGTACGCACCTCCGGGAGTTCGTACCTACACCTGGGATGAAACTGCTGCCGTTTTTGGTGCTGGAAAGGTTGCCCAGGGACTCATCTACCTTGAGAACCTTGGCTGGCTTGCTCAGGATGAGACACGTTCTGCAGTGATTGGCAAGATTGGCGTTGCGCTCCCACCAACTGCCCCTGGAGTTCTCGATGATGCGAAGGCTGGCAAGGGTTACATTGGGTACTACGACGGTGGTGCCCTTGGTATCCCGCACAGTGCCAAGAACAAAGAAGCAGCCTGGCTCTTCATCCAGTGGTGTGCCCGGAAAGAGTGGCAGCCCGAGTTTGCTCGTCTGGCTACACGCGTTGTCCGCAAGTCCACCTTTGAGGATCCAATGATTAAAGAACTCGA
>JBDIWL010000226.1:0-2780 GCA_039638315.1 Candidatus Caldatribacterium thermophilum
CTTGGATGGGCACTCCTTGTTCTTTTTCCAGTTGTCCTTTTGGGACTCTTTGCATGGACACTCTTTTGGATTCTCTTCTGAGCGATGGGAGCCTTAGGGTACTTCTGTAGCTACGTTCCAGAGGAACTCATAGAAGCATGTGGTTTCTCGGCTGTTCGCTTTGTGCCCGACTTTTCCCCCGTTGCTTCTCCTTTTCCTGTACCTTTTTGCGCCCTGTGTAAGTCCTTCACGCAGTGGGCCCTAAGCCGAAAGGACCTTCTGGGGTGCATTGTTCCTCTCTCCTGTGATGCCTCGCGAAGGGCATACGAAACTTTGCGGGCCTCTTCGCTCCCTGTCTTCCCCCTCGATATTCCAGCTTCTGCATCTCTCGCGGCCATAGAGTACCTTGTGGAGAACCTCAGGGCCTTGAGCCTCAAGCTTTTGCGCATAAGTGGGATACCCTTTTCGACCTTTGAGGAACATTTGCAAATCCTCCTTGAAAAGAAACGTAACCCAGAGCGTGCACACAGCAACCACCGCCCTTCCCTCCTGGTCATTGGATCCCATTTTGCCTCGGTAATTCTCCCCTTCCTTGAGGCCCGGGGATTCACGGTCTTTGCCGACCTCCCTGAGAAACGTCCTCTCATCGCCTTGCAATCCCTTCCCTCCTCTTCACCCCTGGAACACCTGGCACAGCACATGCTCCTTGGGCGCCTCCCCTGTCCCCGCTTTCCGGGAAAAAGGAGAAGGGAGTTCCTGAAGAGGCTCTGTAGCGACCTTTCCATACAAGGGGTCATCGTTTTTTTCTCCAAGTTCTGCGATCCACAGCTCTACGAAATCGGGCTCCTACGAAGGGAACTTACCGTTCCTGTCCTCCTTCTTGAGCACGACCTCACCGCATCCCTCGCACAATGGGAAACGCGTCTTGAAGCATTCCTGGAGATGATCCGCCGTGAATAGGATCTCACCAACTCTCCTCCGGGTACTCCGCTTCCTTGTGGAGAGGCCAACCCCCTTCCGGCTCCTGAAAGTGTACGAATGGTGGCTGCGCCGCAAGTACCCTGAGCCAGATCTTGCGCAATTCTCCTTTCAGGTAACTATCCACACCATCTCTACCCTCTATGGACGAAGGAAAAAGGTTGCCTGGGCAAGTCTCTTTTTCCCATCGGAGTTCCTCTATGGGGCATCTTTTGCGCCCTTTTACCCTGAAATTGCTACAGGACTCGTGGGGGCTTTGGGATTCGTCCATCTTCCCCTTGAGGAAGCTGAACGGTCCTGGTTCTCCCAGGATCTCTGCAGCTACCACCGGGGAAGTCTGGGTATGAGCCTTCTTGGGTTTTTTCCAAAGCCCGATTTCCTCTTTGCCACCTCCACCATCTGCCAGGGGACAGTGGGATTCTTCGAAACGCTCCAGGAAATCTGGAAAGTCCCCCTTTTCCTCGTGGATGTTCCCAAAGAAGGTGGCCAAAGAGCCAGGGAGTACGTAGCCACGCAGCTTGCCCAAATTGCCAGGGAGCTTGAAAGAACATGGGGAGTGCGTTTTTCCTGGGATGAGCCTTTCGTCCTCTCAAACCGAACCCGGGAAGTTCTCCATGAGGTAGCCTCCCTTCGTCAGCGCAAAGACCGGATGCTCCTTCCCCCCACGAAAAACCTCGACTACCTCCCCTATTACTACGAGTTCCTGGGAAACCCCATAGCCCTCACTTTTGCCGAAAAACTCAAAGCGCACCTTGCCCAGCCATCCCGAACTCTTCCCCATCGCCTTGCCTGGCTCCACCTCAAACCTTTCTATACAGGGGCTCTTGCCAGGACTCTTGAAGAGCTTGGGCTTGGAGTGGTTTTTGAGGAATTCACCGACGTTTTCCCCGGGGAACTTTTGCCTTCCTCTCCCTTCCTCTCCCTTGCTGAGAAGATTCTCTGGGCAAACGAAACCCTGGCAAGTGCTGATGGTCGTATCTCCCACATCCTCAAAGCGCTCAAAGCGTACGAGGCCGAAGGGGTTATCCAGTTCACCCAGTGGGGATGCCGCCAGAGTCAGGGTATGAACGCCATGCTTCGAAAAAGACTCCTTGAGGCAGGGTACCCGGTGCTCCTCCTTGATGGGGACCACCTTGACCGGCGCCATGGAGGGGAAGAGCAGCTACGTACACGCCTTGAGGCCTTCAGGGAAATGCTCCCGTAACCTGCTTTTTGAGCGCTTGCAAAACAAAGGAGCTTTCGTTACCATTCCCTTACAAAGGAGAAAAAGGAGGTTCACCAATGTACCGGGTGACACTCATACCTGGTGATGGAACGGGACCGGAAATTGTTGAGGTAGCGAAAAAGGTTATCGAGGCAACAGGAGTTCCCATTGAGTGGGACATCCAGGAAGCAGGTGCCGAGGTTATCGACAAATACGGTACACCCCTCCCACCGCAGGTCCTTGACTCCATCAAGCGAAACGGTGTGGCCCTCAAAGGTCCCATAACGACCCCGGTGGGCACAGGATTTCGAAGCGTGAACGTTGCCCTCCGCAAAGAACTCGACCTTTACGCCTGCGTGCGACCCTGCAAGACGTATCCAGGTGTCCGCTCACGGTACGAGGGGATCGACCTTGTGGTCATTCGGGAGAACACCGAAGACCTCTATGCCGGTATCGAATTCGAAAAGGGGCAACCGGAAACGCTGGAATTCATCGCCACCGTGGAACG
The DNA here is from genome assembly GCA_039638315.1 of Candidatus Caldatribacterium thermophilum. GTDB lineage: Bacteria > Atribacterota > Atribacteria > Atribacterales > Caldatribacteriaceae > Caldatribacterium > Caldatribacterium thermophilum. The sequence continues at coordinate 2,670 of JBDIWL010000226.1, forward strand.
CCTGGGGAAAGGGAAAATTCGTCCCGATTCGGGAATCAGCGTGAAACCCATATCGGTTTTCGGTACTGAACGGATTGTCCGTTTCGCCTTCGAGTATGCCCGGAAAAACGG
>JBDIWL010000227.1:0-2719 GCA_039638315.1 Candidatus Caldatribacterium thermophilum
GATGCGGAACACCTTTCCCGAAGCGGCGTAATCCAGAGCATAGAGGAGGACATGGATAAAGCACATTTCCTCGTCCCGGAAAACGAAACAGGCAACCTTTTCCATCGGACCACCTCCTTTTCAGGAGAAAAACCAGCCTACTGTGTGGCGTATTCCCCCGGGAATGCCAAGCGGAGCGCCTTGCGGAAAAGGGATGGGAAAGGACGTTGCAAGAGTTCTCCCTGTGGAACCCAGATGCCTTTGTCCTCGTACTTCTCCGCCAGCACCTCCAAAACTTCGGCACGAACCTTGTACCGTGTATACGCATGGGTAAAGGTTCCAACAAAAGCAACGTCCCTGGGCACAAAACCATAATCTCTCCCAAGCTCGCCGAGCCAGGATTCAAGATCGCTATCCCTCTCCTTCCAGGGAAGGACGAAAAGTCCAGAGAAAAGCGCACCTGTGCTCCTTTCAAGGAGCACAAGACCTTCAGCAAGGCACAGGGCAATACGGAGGTCTTTGGGAACACGTTTCCGGGCTGCGCCTTCTGGGTCCTTCCGGTAGCGCGATACACAGTACGCTTGCAGCGGGCACTCGGAGCACTTTGGACTGCGAGGCCTGCACACCAGGGCTCCAAAGTCCATAAGAGCCTGGTTCACCAGACGGGCCTTTCCCTCAGGAATGCACAGTGTAACGGCCTTAAGAACACTTTGGGGAATGTTCCCCTGCGAAAGACCAAAGAACCGGGCAAGAACCCGCCGCCCATTAGCCTCAAGGGCAAGGAAGGGCGCGTTGTAGCCTATGGCGAGGATAGCTGAAGCGATGTACGGTCCAACACCAGGAAGTGCCCTGAGGCTTTCGTAATCCTCGGGTACGGATCCACCAAATTGCTCAAGGAGAATCTTCGCTGCCCTGTGGAGGTCTGAAGCCCTCCGGTAGTACCCAAGACCTTCCCAGAGGAGAAGAACCTCTTCCAGTGGAGCTGAAGCCAAAGAGGCCACGTCCGGGAAGCGCTGCAGAAAGCGCTCATAGTACGGAACCACCCGCTGCACCTGGGTCTGGGAGAGCATAACCTCAGCAATCCACACCCGGTACGGGGTGTACTCCCTCCTCCAGGGGAGATCCCGGGCGTTGCGCTCAAACCACAAAAGAAGGGCAGAGACAAAATGCGCAACCTGGGCCTCCCTAAGAAGACAGGAAGGCCCAGGGGGTGTATCACTCAAGCCACACACTCTGGAAGTACTTCCGATCCAGTGGATGGAGCACAAAGCCTTTCACGTTCTTTCTGAAAACCATCTGGAGCTTGGCGTGTGCCAGGGGAACCCAAGGAGCATCGTTGTGGATAATCTCCTGAGCCTTTCTGTAGAGAGCTTCTCGTTCCTCCTGGTCGTATGTCTGCTGCGCTTTGATGAGAATCTCATGGAGTTCATCATTCCGGTAAAACGCCACGTTCCCGGCACTCCCGACGATGGCATTGTCCTTGTCAAGGAGAACGTAGAGGAAATTATCCGGGTCACCGTTGTCCCCGATCCACCCAAGGAGACACATGGGATGCTTCCCTGCTTCCGTCTCTTGGAGGTACGTCCCCCACTCCACTGTGTAAATGTTTGCCCGGATGCCGACCTCTTCAAGGTCTGCCTGGATTGCCTCGGCAATTTTTGGTGGGTCGAACATGTACGGACGGGACACAGGCATGACCCAGAGGGTGGTTTCAAAACCATTGGGGTACCCTGCCTCAGCAAGGAGCGCTTTGGCCTTCTCAGGGTCGTACTCGTAATCCTCGATATCGTCGTTGTATCCCCACATGGTCGGCGGAATAGGGTTCTTAGCCGGTACCGCTGTTCCCTTATAGAGGTGTTCCACAATGGCTTTCTTATTGATTGCGTGATTTATGGCCCTCCGGACACGAACATCCCCAAAGGGTTTCTGGAAACCGGGGGTGTCTTCGCCCATATTCATCGCCAGATACCCGACGTTGATGCCGGGAAGCTCAAGAAGGACAAGGTCCGGGTTTTTGGCAATTCGCTCGAGGTCATCAGGATTCGGGTACTCCATGCAGTGGATAGAGCCCTTCTCGAGTTCCAGGAGGCGAACGGAGGGGTCAGGAATGACTCGAAAGATGATGCGGTCAAGATACGGACGCCCACCCCAGTACTCCTCAAAGGCCTCAACCGTCAGGTGGTCGTCCTTCACCCACTCCACGAATTTAAAGGGTCCTGTGCCAACGGGATTCTTGAAAAAGTCCCCCTTGTACTTCTCACAGGCTGTGGGGCTCACAATGGCCACGGTGAACATCGCAAGGCTCGTGAGAAAAGAGGCATTTGGTTGCGAGAGGGTTATGCGAACCGTGTAGTCATCGACCTTTTCCACGTCCTTCACGTAGCTGAACATCCACTGCCAGTACGCCCACTCCCCGTACTGGTGGAACGGATGATTGGGGTCAAACTGGCGTTTGAAGGAGTACACCACCGCATCAGCGTTAAAGTCCGTTCCGTCGTGGAACTTCACTCCCTTGCGAAGGTGGAAGGTGAAGGTGAGGCCATCTTCAGAAACTTCCCAAGACTCGGCAAGGCACGGTTCAATCTCGGTGCTCCCGGGTTTGTACCGAACGAGTCCCTCAAACATTGCATCCGTTCTCGTGATGGAAATACCATCAGTGACATCTGCGGGGTCAAGGCGCGTGGCATCTCCAGCACTTCCGTAAATCAGCGTTCCTCCGTACTTTGGTTCTGAAGCAAGG
>JBDIWL010000228.1:0-2710 GCA_039638315.1 Candidatus Caldatribacterium thermophilum
ACGCGTGGTACGAGATGGGGGACTGCTACTACATCCTTGGGTCCTTCCGGTATGCCCTTGAGGCGTACGAGAAGGCACAGGAGTTCGAGGGTGAGATCGCTCGAAAGGCTCTGTACTCAGCAGCTCATTGCCTCTATCGGATGGAGTTTTACAACCGTGCCGCTTCGAAGTTCCTTGAGTACGTGGCCAAATACCCGAATACCGACCTTTCCGATGACGCCCAGTACTTTGCCGGAGCAGCGTTTTATCGGGCAAGTCGCTTTGCCGAGGCGCTCGAAGCCTTTGAAGACTGCGTTCGGCTCTACCCCAATGGTCAGTGGTACAACGGCATCCTCATTGCTCCGGCAGCCCTCTTCCACAAGGGGCTGTGCCTTGAAAAACTTGGTCGTTACGTCGAAGCCTACTACACCTATCTTGACATCATCCGGAAGTACCCTGGGGCGAAGTGGGCTGATGGCTCGTCCCTTATCCAGAACGTGCAGTTCCGCATCGACTGGTTGCGGCAGTACGTTCTCTGAACCGCAATGTGGGAGCAGAGCGACCGGGAGATTGTTCGAGAAGTCCTGAACGGGAACCCGGACCTTTTCGAGGTTCTCGTTGCTCGCTACGAAAAACCTATTTTTAATTACGTCTATGGCATGGTGCGGCATCGCCAGGATGCCGAAGACCTGACTCAGGAGGCTTTTGTTAAGGCCTTCTTTGCCCTCAAGACGTACAAGGAGTCTTTCGAGTTCTCCACCTGGATGTACCGTATCGCCCGGAATGTGTGCCTTGATTACTTCAGGCGGCAGAAAATCCGCTCCTTTTTCTCCCTCAATACCCCGGTGGGAGAGGAAGAGGAGGACGAAGTGGGTGACTTCCTGCCTGCTGGAAAAGACCCTGAAGAGGGCGTGCTTGAGGGCGAGCTCCTGGAAAAGGTCTCGGAAGCTGTGGGAAAGCTCCCCTGGAAGTTCCGGGAAGTCATCGTGCTCCGGTACGTTGAGGAACTCCCCTATGAGGATATCGCCCAGATTCTCGGTGTTCCCATTGGGACCGTGAAGACGTACCTGCATCGGGCAAAGCTCAGGCTCAAGGAGATGCTCGGAGGGGAGTTCTTATGAAACTTTGGATTTCTCCCCGGCGTATGTATAGGTGGGTGGAGTGTGGTGGAGCGTAAGGAGAAACTCGATTACTATCTCGAGCGATTGCCAAAGTTTACAGTGTCGCGTTCTTTTGCCCCAAGCGTTATGGCGCGAATCCGGGAGAGGCAACGCCCCTCATACCGGCGTTATAAACGTCTCGTTGTGGCTCTGGGGGCAGCGGTGCTCTTTGTGCTCATGCTCACCACAAACCTCCCCCTGACCCCGCGCCTTGAATTCTTTGGGTACCGTACGGTAAAGCTCGTATTTTGCAGTACTGTCCGTAATCCCAAAACTGTTGCCGTAGCAGGGGACTTCTCCGACTGGGAATCCATCCCCATGGAGCGGGTCGACGAAAACTGCTACGCACTGACGCTCCGTCTCCGCCCTGGAAAGTACGAGTACGGTTTCCTCGTCGATGGGCAGTGGGTGCCGGATCCTTTCTCCCCCCGGACGGTATCTGATGGTTTTGGGGGAATGAATTCGATTCTCGTTGTCGATGGCGATACAGAGTGAAGCGAGTTTTGATTGTTCTCCTCTGCGTCCTTTGCTTTCCCTCCGTTCTCTGGGCTCAAGATGCCATTGTTCGTCTCATTGAACGTTCTCCGTACCCTGAGGATGGGAAAGCGTACCTCCTCAGGGAAGTGCCAGGAATTTTCTCGGAAGCGCAGGATATTCCTGGAAGACTCCTCATGAAAAAGCTCCGGGAGGGCCTTACCAAGGGCGTTCCTCCGGAGAATCTCGTGGAAGCCTTGAAGAGGCGACGGGATGCCCTTCGGGAAGCAAGGCAGCTCCTTGTGGAGACGGGGATAGGGGAGAAGGAATCGCTTCTTGAGGACCTTGCCGTGTCCCTTGAGCTCTCTGTGCCTTCTCAGGTGCTCCGCGAAGTGCTCGCAAGGGTGGCCTCTCGTCCCAAGGTTGCCGAGCGCTTCGTGGATACGGTGGCTACCTTCCTTGAGGTGGGTGTGCCGCCGGAGACAACGAGCGCCATTCTTGCACGAGTCCTTGAGCGAAACCTTGAAGCTCGGGAAATGCAGAAAGTTGCACAGCTTTTGGAGCAGGCGCGACGAGAAGGCATGGAGGTGGACCGGGTAGCTACCTGCCTCCGGGATGCTCTCGAAAAGCACGAGAACTTCACCCTTGTGGAGATAGAGCTGCAGAACTTCATTGCCGCAAACAAACCACGCCCTGCCCTTCGGTCTGGACAGGGCGTGGTCCCTCCACCGCCGGGAATCTCTTCAGGTGGGACACCAGCTGAAGAGGGTGGGACACCTCTTGAGTCGCAGCCTTCAGGCGGTCATCCACCAACGCAAGAGGGTGGAGCACCCTTAGAGTGAGCTCACACAAGGGACGCTACGAGGTCTCCCACTTCCTGGGTCGTGAGCCCCATTTTTCCGGCGCTCATGCTCTTGATTTTGCCGCTCTGGAGCGCCTGAATGACGGCGTTTTCCACCCGGGTTGCGGCCTCCTGTTCGCCGATGTTCTCAAGGAGCATCTGCATGGCGAGGATTGCCGCAAGGGGGTTAATGACGTTCATTCCGGTGTACTTTGGCGCTGAACCCCCGATGGGCTCAAACATCGAGACTCCTTGA
>JBDIWL010000229.1:0-2691 GCA_039638315.1 Candidatus Caldatribacterium thermophilum
TGCGTGATGGATCGCAGATGGAGGGTGTGAATTTTTCTCTCCAGGATAAGCTTCGTATTGCTGAGAAACTGGATGATATGGGATTCCACTATATCGAAGGAGGATGGCCAGGAGCCAACCCTAAGGATGTGGCGTTTTTCCGGGAAGTGCGAAAGCTTCCCTTGAGGCACGCCAAAATTTGTGCTTTTGGGAGTACCCGTCGGGCTGATAACCCTGTAGAGGAAGACCGGAACATTCGCCTTCTTCTTGAGTCCGAGGCACCAGTCATTACGATTTTCGGTAAATCCTGGACGTTGCATGTGACCGAAGCCTTGAAAACCACGCTTGACGAAAACCTTCGTATGATTGAGGACTCGGTGTCCTATCTCAGGAAACAGGGGCGAGAGGTCATTTATGATGCAGAGCATTTCTTTGATGGCTTTAAGGCCGATCCTGAATATGCTCTCAAAACGCTTCAGGTGGCCTGGGAAGCAGGTGCATGCATCCTCGTCCTCTGTGACACCAATGGGGGCACACTACCTCACGAAGTTGAAGCCATCATGCGGATTGTGTATGAGCGTCTTGGGAAGGACGTTCCCCTTGGTATCCATGCCCATAACGACAGTGGAGTAGCAGTGGCAAATAGTATTGCTGCGGTTCGCATGGGAGCAGTTCAAGTTCAGGGAACGGTTAACGGCTACGGGGAACGGTGTGGCAACGCCAATCTCTGTACGGTGATTCCGAATCTCTGGTTCAAGATGCGTATTGCCTCTATTCCTGAGGAGAAGATTCGCAAGCTTTTTGAACTTTCGCACTTTGTAAGTGAAATAGCGAATCTCCGCCACGATGACCACCAGCCGTATGTTGGACGAAGCGCCTTCGCCCACAAAGGGGGCGTTCATGCCAGTGCTATTCTCCGCCATCCGGCTACTTATGAGCACGTGCCTCCTGAGGCAGTGGGAAATCAGCGGAGGATTGTGGTGTCGGATCAGGCGGGGAAGAGCAATATTGTATATCGAGCAAAGGAGATGGGTATTGACCTTGACCCGAAAGACCCAAGGATTGATGCTCTCGTGCAGAGGATTAAAGAAGCGGAGAGTTATGGGTACCAGTTTGAGGGGGCTGACGCTTCCTTCGAAATCCTTCTTCGGGAAACTCTGGGAGAAGAAGTGAAATTTTTCGACCTCGAGGGTTTCCGTGTCATAGTAGAGAAAAGGGGCAACGAGAACACAACTACTGAGGCGACGATTAAGGTTCGGGTAGACAAAAATGTTGTCCACACTGCTGCGGAGGGCGATGGGCCTGTTCATGCCTTGGATAATGCTTTGAGAAAGGCGCTCGAAGGGCTCTATCCTGCACTTCGGAAAATCCGCCTCTCAGACTATAAGGTGCGGGTTCTCTCGGAAAAAGAGGGGACGGCGGCAAAGATTCGTGTCCTTGTACAATCCACTGACGGGGATGATGTCTGGGGTACAGTCGGAGTTTCAACGGACATCATTGAGGCAAGCTGGGAGGCTCTTGTGGACAGTGTACGTTATGGACTATGGAGAAAACTGCGAAAAGGAAAGTAGCTGTACACTACTTTGGAGAAGGAGGGAGGGAGAGGGTGCTTCCTGTTCTTCCTCTCCCTCCTTTTGTGACCCAGAGGATTGACCTCTTGCCCCTTGAGAGCTTTTATCGGGCAGTACTTGGGATTCCCCGGCACGTGGTCATTGTGACCCAGGGGGATATCCTTGCCATTCTGGAAGCCTTTCTGACAACCTACCCCTTCGGTGAGAAGAGAACCTTCCTTTGTGCAAGTACCGACGGAGTTTTACTTGGACAGTTGTGCGATGCGCTTCCTCAAGAGGACACGGTTTTTCTCTTTCTTGCCCGACGTCCAGAGGAGTTTTGGGGTCTTTTAGCCTTTTTCGCGTTGCAGCATCGAAAACGCATTCTTATCGGAGAACCACACGGTGCTTTTGCAGAGTGTGCTCGAGAGTGTTTCGTTCCTTTTCTTCCTGCAGATATCCCCTGCTTCTCCTTTTGGCAGAGGAGTACCTTCTTGTACCTTCCTTTGAATGTTTGCCGTATCCCTCCAGAGGAGGTGGAACGAGGTTTTAAGGAGGGATATGCTTCGCTTCGCGAGGTTGCTCTTCGTACAGCCCTTGTGCTTTCCCAGGTTCTTGAGAGGAAAAGCCGAATCTATTGCGTCACAGATAATCTGCTTCTTAAGAGAGTAACCGCATCCTTCGTCCCCCTTCTTGAGGAATGTCTTGGAAAGAAGGGGTCACTTCGTATCACAAGTAGTGGTGACCTCTTCAGCGAGAGGGAGGAGATACCACGCTCTTTGGTTCTCTTTATTCGGGAAGGTACAAGGCAAAAATTACAGGTTAGAATCCCCCAGACCTTTTTCTCCTCATCCGGGCTTTTCGCCCAAAAAGAGCTCCTTCGTTGTTCTCTTGCTGACGTGCGGAATGCGGAAAAGGAGGTACTCCAGTTCTTGCTTCGGCAAATGGGAGAGAGTTTCCTCGTTATAGATGTTCCAGAGCTTTCTCCGTTTTTTGTAGGGCAGTATATGGCCTTTTTGCAATGTCTTGCCTGTTACTGTGCCTGGCTTCGGGGTATAGATATCTTTTCCGAGCCTCCTCTTGTTCAGTTTGAACGCTCCGTTATATCCTTTCTTGCAAAACAGCGCGAGGGGGAAGCGTAGTAATGCGTATAGATCGGAAG
>JBDIWL010000230.1:0-2639 GCA_039638315.1 Candidatus Caldatribacterium thermophilum
CTCAGGACCATAGTACTCAATGGTGATTCTCCCCCTTCCGACTCGAACTCGTGTGGCAAGGTAATGGGTGAGGAGATGCTCAACGTGTGTTTCTTCCTCGTCTTTTGGGGCTTCTGCCCGTGCTTTCCTCTTTTTCGCCAGCTGTTCTGTGTCGCGCACCGAAAGGTCCCGGGAAAGGATTTCGGCAAGGAGAGCCCTCTGCTCGTCCTCGGGGAGTCCAAGAAGGGTTTTGGCATGGCCTGGGGAAATGGTTCCCTGGGCAACAAGTGCCTGGATGTCCTCGGGGAGTTCAAGAAGTCGCAGGAGGTTTGCCACTGTGGAGCGCTTCTTTCCAATGCGCTCGGCAACCTCTTCCTGGGTTAGACCAAATGTTTCCATGAGCTTCTGGATGCCCCGGGCAAGTTCTATGGGGTTCAGGTCTTCCCGCTGGAGGTTCTCAACAAGAGCGAGTTCGAGCTTTTTCTGCTCATCTATGTCCTCTTCCACGATGACTGGCACAGTGCGGAGTCCTGCTTTCTGGGCAGCTCTCCATCGGCGCTCTCCAGCGATGATTTCAAATCCCTGGGGACTTCGGCGCACGAGGATAGGTTGCAAAACGCCATGCTGGCGGATAGAAGCGGCAAGTTCTTCAAGGCGTTCCTCGTCAAGAGCAGTGCGGGGCTGGAGACTGTTGGGGTGGAGTCTTTCAATCTCCACCTCCTGAACGGCGCGGCTTCCAAAAAGACCTGCCCCGGGGATGAGCGCTTCAAGCCCCTTGCCAAGACCACGCTTTGTCATGGACTCTTTCCAGAACCTCCTCGGCGAGTTCTCGGTACGCCTGGGCACCCTTTGAACTCCCCTCGTAGAGCGTTATGGGCTTGCCATAGCTTGGGGCTTCGCTTAAGCGGACGCTCCGGGGGATGATGGAACGGAACACTTTGGCACCAAAAACCTTCCGAACCTCATCCACGACCTGTTGGGAGAGGTTCGTGCGGGGGTCAAACATGGTGAGGAGTACTCCCAGGAGTTCAAGGTGGGGGTTGAGGGAGCCCCGCACCATGGTGATGGTGTTCAGAAGCTGTCCAAGGCCCTCCAGGGCATAGTATTCGCACTGAATGGGGATGAGGAGAAGCCTGGCAAAGGTCAGGGCGTTGAGGGTGAGAAGGCCAAGAGAGGGAGGGCAGTCAAGGAGTATCCAGTCAAAGGACGGGACGAGGTGCTCAAGACCCCGCTTGAGGCGGGTTTCCCTCTCCGGTACAGTGGCGAGCTCCACCTCGCCCCCTGCAAGGCGGATAGTCGCAGGAAGGAGCCAGAGGTCCGTAACCTCTGTTTCCATGAGGAGTTCCCCAGCCTCAACACCGTTTATGAGGAGGTCGTACACGCACTGCCTGAGGCTTTTCCGATTGATGCCCAGACCACTTGTGGCATTCCCCTGGGGGTCGACATCGACAACGAGTACTCGGTGTCCCCGTTCAGCAAGACATGCCGCAAGGTTCACGCAAGTCGTTGTCTTTCCCACTCCGCCCTTCTGATTGGCTATCGCAACAACTGTCCCCATAGGCGTTCCTATTGTAACATAAAGCTTTTTTCGTGCTCAACACGGGAAGAACCCGCAGAGGACAAGCACCCAGCCCAGGACGTTCCAAAGCAGTACTCCCAAAAGGGCGGTCTTTCCAGGTTCTGCATCGAGGGCAAAAAGGAGAGCAAGAAGAAGGGAAGTACACGGAGTCATGAGGTAGGGAATGGAGAGGGAGAGAAGGAAAATGCCCCAGAAAACTCCGGTACGGTGCAATCCAGAAAAGGGTACCGTGAAGAGAAAGGGTAGAGCAAGAAGGGTATCCGCAACCTGTGGAGCGTATCCCCCGATTTTGAGGAAGACGGCAAGGGAGAGTTCGGGGTTCCGAAAGGGGGAGAGGGCGTACCCTTCGTACACCCAGCCGAAAAAGAGCACCATGCTCTTGAGGATGAGAAATGGCAAGAGGGCGAGCGCAACGAGCATTATCCGCCGAAGGAGCGGCGTACGGAAGGAGAAGGCCTCGCAAAGCGCAAAAAGGGGCAAGAGCCAGGCTCCCAGGGGATGGCAACAGGCCCCAAGGCCAAAGGCGAGATTCCCGGTAAGGAGTCCCTCGGGACTTCCTCTTTTTGCGTTCTCAAAGAGCGTGGTGAATCCCAGGGCAGCACAGAGGAAAAGGAGGATGAGCGCCGGTCGCATGAAGACCCCAAAGAGGAAAAGCGGAGAGAAGAGGGTAAGAAAGGTCGCCGGGACATTTCCCCGCCGTTCTCCCAGGAACAGGAGGATGGAGGCAGTGAACCATCCGGTGACCAGGGGAAAGTACTCACGGAACAGGAGGGCAAAGAGGACAGGGAGTGGAGGGTACGTGGTGAGGATTCCCTGGGCAGGGTCAGGGAGGGTGCGGATTGCAAGGGCTCTGTGGAGGAAGAACTGGGTTTCCTGGTGGGAACAGGGTTTCCAGAGACTCAGGATACTCAGAAGGAGTACAACACTTACTGCGCCATACAGTGCCGTGCCCTTTTTCATGTTCCCTTCCCCTTGTGGAGTCCGTGGATGGTTTTCTCCCAGAAGAAGGGTCGGGAGAGGAGCTGTCCAATGCCCTTCCAGGCGGCGACACCAGCGAGCATCCAGTAGAGGGGGTTGAGGA
>JBDIWL010000231.1:0-2629 GCA_039638315.1 Candidatus Caldatribacterium thermophilum
CTTACCCTCCTTGAGGAGAACCCACCGAGGCTATGCCGCTACCGGGAAGGCGTTGTGACTCCAGAAGCTATCTTCTCGGCGAAACGGGTTCCAGACGAAATGTGCCTTGAACGACTTTGAAAAACTCGGGGTTCGTAAAGTCGATGTCGCTTTGGAAACCTTCGCTCTCAAGGAAATGGTTTTTGAAATACGCTCGAACCCGAGAATTCGTATGGAGGTTCCCTTCCTCATTGAAGTAGAAGAGGTCTTCTGTTTCAAGGCGATCCCCAGAAGAGGAGACCGCCGTTACCCCTCCAAGGAGCCTGATGTTCCTCTGGCGGAGATTCACAAGGGCCCTTTCGCTTCGCAGCGTAGCCCGGATGCTCCCGTCATCCGCGAAAACCAAAAGCGCAACGCCCCCCGAGCACCGGCCAATATTCCCGCCTTTATCAAGTTCCATAGTGGTGGCCTCAAGGAGGAAACGGAGCACCCCCTTCTCCCAACCCCGAATACGTACCCCTTCACTGGCAATAGGGAAGGAGGCCGGGGTTGCCTCTTCAGAGACCCCGGCTTCTTCCTCGGAAGGTACGGGGCGAGGTGGAGAGGCAGAAAGGAGAAGGGCAACAGTGGCAAACCCTATCCCGCAGAAAAGGAGGATAATAAACCATCTCCTATGACTCAAGCTCATAGGGCCAGCAAGCAAGACCTCCATCCATAACCTTGACGTCCTTAAAGCCTGCATGCCGCAGGATGAGGGACGCCTCATACCCCCGCAGACTCACTGCACAAAAAGTAACAATCTCCTTGTCTTTAGGAAGCTCGTGAAGCCTTGCCGAGAGCGTTCCAAGGGGTATGAGAGTACTTCCCGGGATGCGAATTTTCTCGTACTCCTTTGGTGTTCGCACGTCAAGGAGCACAAAGTCATCGCCACGCTTGCGCTTCCGTTCCACTTCATGAGGCGAAATGCCAATCATCTTCCCCTCTATCTTATTCCTCAGGACGTTTGCCGCTACACAGAGGTTATCGATTGCTGAAGCGTAAGGCGGAGCATAGGGGAGGTCAAGGCTTGAAAGGTCCTCAACTACACCGCCATAGTAGAGCGCCGTGGCGATAGCGTAAATGCTCTTTGTCACGTCACCCCGGCCAATAATCTGTGCCCCAAGGAGTTTTCCACTTCTCCGGTCAGCCACAAGCTTGGTAATCACCTGCTTTGCTCCAGGGAAGTAATGGGCCCTGTCCGGTGCAGGGACAAGAGCGTATTCCGGATCGTACCCAAGGTCCTGTGCCTGACGGACGGTGAGGCCTGTACGAGCAATGGTGTACTCAAAGAGCTTGAAGATGACCGAGTTCAAGGCGCCCCGAAAGACCTCGTTCCCCCCAGCGATGTTGATAGCCGCCACCCGTCCTTCCTTGTTGGCCAAAGATCCCATGGGCATGTACGCCGCTTTTCCGCAGACGAGGTTAGTAATCTCAACACAATCTCCCACCGCGTAAATGTAGGGGTCACTGGTGCGCATGAAGCAGTCCACCTTGATGCCTCCTGTTTCTCCCACAGCAAGACCTGCCCGCTGTGCAAGTTCGGTATTGGGACGAAAGCCAGTAGCCACAATGACGATGTCCGCTTCGTACGAACCCTTATCAGTAATAACCCTCCGAACCACACCCCCCTGACCTTCAAGGGCTTCCACTCGCTCTCCAACCCGCACCTGAACCCCCTGGGACTGACAGTACCGACGTACAAGGATTCCCATGTCTTCGTCGAGAATGGGGAGAATCTCGGGGAGCACCTCAACTACCGTGACCTCAAGACCGCTCTTCACGAGGCTTTCGGTCATCTCCATACCAATGAGCCCACCACCAATAATGACCGCCTTTTTGGCGAGTTTCTCCTGGATAGTCCAGCGAATCGCCTCAGCGTCCTCAATCCCATGGAGCGTATAGACGTGTCCCAGGTCCCTCGCACTTATTGACGCCTCAGGGTGTTCCAGGTCCACCGCTCTGATAGGTGGAAAAGAGGGCTTGGCACCGGTGGCAAGGACGAGGTAATCGTAGGGGAAGGTGAGGATTTCTCCAGTATCTACTCTTCGGGCTTCCACGACCTTTTTCTCCCGATCGATCCGGATAGCTTCGGTACGGTTGTACACCTTTATGCCCTTGAATCTCTCGAAGAACTCAGGATCTCGAAGAACACCAACCGGCGTCTCCATGAGCTCCCGGTACTCTTTGATCTCTCCACTTACGTAGTATGGAAGCCCACACCCCGCATACGATAGGAACTTCCCCCGTTCGATAATGGTGATTTCCGCATCCTGGTCAAGACGACGAAGCTTTGCTGCAACCTTTGGACCACCAGCCACACCACCAATAATAACCACACGCTTCCCCACGCTTATCACCCCTTCACCGACCTCGCAGAGACTTCACGTCGTTATAAATCGTCCCAAGGCAAAACAGCGATGCCCCTCCTACAAAGATTCCGAATCCTCCGAGCACTCCTCCAAAACTCCCGCTCCAGAGCATACCGGGAAAAGGCATGGCCGACTGGTGCATTGCTCCCATCCAGTTCCACGCACCCAGGAGTACTAAAGCGGCAAAGACAACTCCAAGGCACATCGCCACAACACCTACAACGCGGAGAAAAGTTCCCATT
>JBDIWL010000232.1:0-2612 GCA_039638315.1 Candidatus Caldatribacterium thermophilum
CCCCAGTGAGCACTGGCCGTGTTTCATCCTTAGAAACCGCAAAGTACGTTCGAAGGAGTGCCTCTTTGAGGACCTCTCCAGGAAGCTCAAAAGCGGAGGAAGTCTCCACAACAGGGAAGAAGGGAAAGTCCTCAGGGGGAAAGCCGGGGATCTCAAAACGGCTCCGACCTGCCGAGAGATAGGCCTTCTCTCCCTGAGCCGTAAGGCGGACTTCCCCCTTCAGGGTCCGCACGATGTTGTACAGCACCTTTCCGGGCAGAACGAGCTTTCCTCTCTCCACAATTTCCCCGTCAAACATCGAGGTGATGCCCACCTCAAGGTCCGTGGCCGTAAGGCACACGGTATCCCCAGAGCTATCCACAAGAACCCCACCAAGAGCCGGGGTGACAGGACGCGTGGAAACCACCCGATAGACCTTGCTCAGCGCTTCCTTAAACGTCGAAGCATCGACCCGGATATCCACACAGTGCCCTCCTTCCTCTTCTCCTCTTTTTTGGAATTTCTCTTTTTAGGAGGAGTCGCAGGAGGAGAGGAAAAGTCTGTGGAAAAGCACCCTTTCCCCTCTTCCTGTAAGGCTTTGCACCCTGTGTACAAGGTGTGGATGCTCACTTTTCTGAACGGATTCGCCCGATGAGCTCCTCAATTTCCCGGGCAAGCTGGGGGTTCTTCGCCATGTCCTCTTTGATTTTCTCGTAGGCGTGGAGTACCGTGGTGTGGTCCCGGCCACCAAACTCTTCTCCGATGGAAGGAAGAGAGAGGTCGGTGAGTTCCCGGGCAAGGTACATGGCAATCTGCCGGGGATAGGCAATGTCTTTACTCCGCTTCCGTGCCCTGAGCATACTTGCCTTGAGTCCGAAGTGCTCGGCAACAACCCGCTGGATGGTGGCCACCGAGACCTTTTGCGTTTCCTTTTTCGGGAAAACGTCCTTCAGAACCTCCTGGGCAACGCTCAGGCTTGGAGGGACGCTGTTGAGGTTGCAGAACGCTTTAACCCGCACAAGTGCCCCCTCAAGCTCCCGGATGTTCGAGGGAATGTGGTTGGCGATGAAAAAGAGCACCTCATCGGGAATATCGATTTCCTCAAGTTCTGCTTTCTTCCGGAGGATGGCGATACGCGTTTCTAAGTCTGGTGGCTGGATATCGGCGATGAGCCCCCACTCAAAACGGGATCGCAACCGGTCCTCAAGGGTGGGAATTTCTTTCGGGGGACGGTCACTCGTCAGGACAATCTGCTTTGAGGCTTCATGGAGCGCATTGAAGGTGTGGAAGAACTCTTCTTGGGTTCGCTCCTTTCCCGCAAGGAACTGGATATCGTCAATGAGGAGGACATCCACGTTGCGGTACTTCTGGCGGAATTCTTCGGTTTTATCGTCCCGAATGGCGTTGATGAGTTCATTGGTGAATTTCTCTGAGGAAGCGTACACGATACGCATGTTTGGGTTCTTGTCGAGGATGTAGTGGCCAATGGCGTGCATGAGGTGGGTTTTCCCAAGGCCGACACCGCCGTAGATGAAAAGAGGGTTGTACGCCCGGGCAGGGCTTTCGGCCACAGCCATGGCTGCGGCGTGGGCGAACTTGTTGCTGTTGCCAACGACAAAGGTCGCAAAGGTGTACTTTGGGTTGAGGTTGGGACGTTCCCATTCGGTACTGGGAGAAGTGTCCTGGAACTCCTGGTTTTTGCGGAGGAGCGATGGATCGACGATGAGGCCAATTTCCAGGTTATTGTACGGGAGTCCGGAAGCCCGCTGGAACGCGTACCGGATGAGCTCGAGGTACTTCTGCTCGATTTTCTCCCGGGAGAGTTCTGTAGGAACGGCGAGAACAAGGCGTTTCTCAAGGAGGGATACAGGCTGAATCGTCTCCACCCAGGAGCGGTACTCCGGGGTGGTCATCTGCTTCTCAAGAAGGGCGAGCGTCTTTATCCACATCTCCCGAAGGGCTTCAAACGAGATTTTCATACCTTTACCCCCTGCAAAATCCACAGCCATCCACAGAGTTATCCACAATTTCTCTCCACAGCCGAAAAATCCAGGGAGGAAAAGAAAAGAAAATATTTCCCCCTCTCCCCTCAAGCACCATGCGTCCCTAATTTAACCACAAAAATCCGGGTGGGGCAAGTTATCCACAACTTGTGCACAGCTGTGGATAACTCCAAGAGGCGAAAAATACGCTTGGGAAAAGGAAGAGAAATGCGCCGGAATTTTGTTATCCACAGAGTGTGGACACAAAGAGTTGCAATGGATACACTGGAAGAGGAGGTGAAAGTGTGCAGAAGATTCCTCACAGCACAGTGCAGCGTCTTGTTCTCTGCTATTCACTGGCGCAAAAGGCCCTGGCCCGGGGGGAAACGTACTTGCGGAGCCAGGATATCGCCAACCTTCTCCAGGTCGATGAAACCCAGATTCGCAAGGACATGGCCACGGTGGGTATTGGGGGGGTGCAGAAACGCGGCTACCCGGTACACCGCGTGGTGCAGCGCCTTGAAGAGCTTTTCGCCGTTCGGGTGGAGAAGCTCGCTGCCCTTGTGGGGGTGGGGAACCTCGGCCGGGCTCTCCTGAACTACCCCGGATTTGCCAAGTATGGTATGCGCATTGTCTGCGCCTTCGATAGAG
>JBDIWL010000233.1:0-2612 GCA_039638315.1 Candidatus Caldatribacterium thermophilum
AAAATCAAGCGCTTCACAGAGTTTGGGTGGGATCGTCTCCCCATTTGTATGGCGAAAACCCATCTCTCCCTTTCCCATGACCCAAAGCTTAAGGGGAGACCCAGAGGGTTTAAGCTCCCTGTTCGGGACATCCGCCCGGCTATCGGAGCAGGGTTCCTCTACCCCCTCTGCGGGGAAATCCGTACCATGCCCGGATTACCTTCGGAGCCTGCAGGGAATAAGGTGGATATTGATGGAGAAGGAAGGATTGTGGGACTTTTCTGATGGAGAGCTTTGACGTCCTCATTGTCGGTGGAGGCGTTTCCGGGCTCACCGTGGCCTCTGCTCTCCACAAAAGGTACAGCATCCTCCTCCTTGAGGAGCAGGAAGACCTTGGGGGTCTTGCAAGGGAACTCTCCTGCAAGGCGACGGACCACTGCCTCCGCTGTGGGGTGTGTCGGGCAGTCCATGTTCTGCGGAGGGCATCTTTTGGGGTACCTTGCGTTGTGGGAGAACCTCTTGAGGCGGTAACGCGCCATAACGGGGTCTTTCGTATCACCACACGTCACTATACGTTCACCGCTTGTGCTATTGTCCTGGCAACGGGTGCGATTCCTTTTCCGGTGGAGCAACTCCCCCAGTACGTGCGGGGGAGGAGGAAGCGCATTTTCACCGGTTTTGAGCTTGAGCGAAAGCTCAAGCATTCGAATTTCGAAGACCTTGCTCCTTTTTCGTCCTTCGCCTTTGTGCAGTGTGTGGGATCAAGAAACGCAAGGGCAAAACGGGGGTACTGTTCTCAGGTGTGCTGTCGTTACGCCCTGAGGCTCATGGAGAATCTTCGCTTTCGGTTGCCGCAGGCGTCTTTTGACGTCTATTACATGGATCTCCAGATTTTCGGCGATGGTGAGGAGGACCTCCGTGCCATAGCCCGTTCTGTGTCCCTGTACCGTTCCCTTCCCTTTGCCCTTGAGGAGGATCCTCTGGGGGTCACTGTTTCTGTTGAAGTGGACGGAAAGGTGACCAGGCGACGTTACGACGCGGTGGTGCTCTCCGTTGGTCTTGTCCCTTCTCCTGGAACGGAACGTATGGCCGGGCTTTTCCGCCTTCCGCAGAAAGAAGGTGGGTTCCTCATCCCCCGTCCCGAGGAGGGTATTTTCGCCTGCGGGACGGCAACAGGACCAAAGGATATTGCCGGTGCCATCTCTGAGGCGGAAGGGCTTGTGACGGAACTTGTGCGATTCCTTGGAGGGTAGTGCGGTGGCCCAGGTGTATATTCTCTGTCCCGACAGGGTGAGCCCCCCACCATGGATTGCCGAGGAACTTGAAAAGAGTGGACACTCTTTCGAAGTTGTGCCTTGCGAGGGGGCACGAGCTTTTCCACCTTCGTCCCTTTTTGTGGTCCTTGGAAACTCCCTCTGGACGGAAGACGAAGTTACCGAACTTGCCGCAGGGCTTGGGTGTAGCCCCCTTGCCGTCTTTGTTTTTCCCTACGAGGAAGTGCGGAACCTCCCTGAGGCGAAATGTCGCATGCTCTGGCGAAATTTCCTTGCCTCCCTTGCCCCTCCCCGCATGAAGGTCGCTGCCTGCTTTGTGACCCCAACCCGAAGGGTCCTCCTCTATCCGGAAGATGAAGCGCTCCGTGAGGCCTTTGCCCGGGTGGGCATTCCCACGGTGTCCTTTGCCTCCTTCCTCCTCTCCCGGAGAGGGGTGGATTTCCATGTCCTGCCCCAGGATACCCTTGTGGGGGCCTGTGTCCTTATTCCCTCCCTCCGTGAGGAGCCCCCGCTTCCCATTCCTCAAGAGGTCCTGGATACAAGAAGGGTGGTTGCCCTTGCCCGGCTTCCCCAGGTCCTTGGGCTTTCTACGGTGCGGAAGAAACGCCTTGTGGTCCTTGTCCCTGCGCCCCATCCGTACCCAGAGGACTGGCAACGTATCTTTGCCCTTATGTCCCTACCTCCCCAGGGGATGGAGGTTGTGGTGCTTGCGGAGGATATCTTCGTTGCCCATGAGGGGTTTGAGGAGGCGTTCCGGAAAGCCAGGGCAAACGGGGTTATCTTTGAAAAGCTCCCCCTTTCCCGTGTGATGCTCGCTCCAAGCTCTGATATGCGCCGTGTGGTTGTCGAATACCTTCCTGAGAAAGACCCCTTTCCGGTGCGCCTGGAAGCCCATTTCCTTGTTCCGGTGGCACGGAAGACGTTTCTCCTTCCACCCTTTGCATCGGTTTTCGTCAGCGACCGGGAAATCCTCCTTGAGGTTCCTCAAAACCCCAATCTCCCCCCCTTTGCCACGAATGTTCCTGGAGTCTTTGTCGCAAGAGGTGATACCAGCGCCCTTGTGGCAGCTGTTGCCTCTTACCTTGAGGAGAGGAAGGCTCTTGCAGAGGGGCGGGTTGTCGTCGATGAGGAGCGCTGTGCCCTTTGCCTGACGTGTCTTCGGAGCTGCCCTGTGGGAGCGATTGGGCTCTCTGGGGAGCTCAAGCGGCGCATTGTGGTACATGAGGCGCTCTGCGTGCGGTGTGGTGTCTGTGCTGGACTCTGTCCAGCGAAAGCTCTGAGTTTTGAGGTGATCCGCAGTGTCCTTGGGAGTCGTAGCCTGTGAACGGAGTGGGTTCCCGGCGCTCTGCGCCCTGGGAA
>JBDIWL010000234.1:0-2602 GCA_039638315.1 Candidatus Caldatribacterium thermophilum
GATTCCGTAGCGATGGTGCGGTCTTTGTGTCCCCAGGCGGCCATCACAACAGACGTTATCGTTGGGTTCCCGGGTGAAACACAAGAGGATTTTGAGGCAACAGTCCAGTTTTGCCAGGACATAGGTTTCTCGAGAATGCACGTTTTTGCCTTCTCCCCACGACCAGGAACACCAGCCTTCGAATGGGAGAAAAAAGAGGGTATCCCAAAGCCAGAAAAACAGCGAAGGGTTCGACGTCTCCTCGCACTTGGAAAGACGCTTTCAGAAAGATACCACAAATCCTTTGTAGGGGAAAAGCTTCACGTTCTTGTTGAGTCTGTTGAGGGGGATACGGGCCTTGGGTACTCGGAGAACTATATACCTGTTCGCATACGGGGTGCTTTGAGAAACCACGTACGTACCATTGTCCCGGTTGTGGTAGAAAAAGCCTGGGATACCCACGTTGAGGGGGAGGTCGTATCAGAATGAAGTGGCGAAGAGGTGCTTTCTTTTGGACAAGTCTCAGTATCTTTCTCATGGTCGCTCTTCCGTTAGCCCTGGGGGAGGAAAAACTGCTCGAAATGTACATTACGAAATGCCCGCGACCGAATATTGTTGTCGCGGAGGTAAAGACAGAGGGAAAAATTGAAAGGGTGAGGGTTAAACTCGCTGGCCTTCGAGTCCCCCTTGAGAATCCCGAGATTTACCGTCAGGCGCTTCTACGCTTGCGAGAACTCGTAGAGGGGAAAAGTGTAGGTTTTGACTTTGCCCTGGGGTTCACACCGAAGCAACGCCCTTGGGTAGGTTACCTGTATGTGGAACAAGGTGATGGAGAGCCGTGTATCGTGAACGCGGTGCTCCTTTGTGAAGGACTTGCGGTTCTTGACGCAAAAACTGCAGGGCGTAACCTCCTTGGGTACCTCCTGGACATGCAGGAAAAAGCCCAGAAAGAGGGTCTTGGAGTGTGGAAAGAAACTCCAAAGAAAGGGGAGAGAAAAGAAGAGGAGTGTCCCTCCTGCGTTATCCGATTTCCCGCAGCGCTTGCTCAAGGAGTTCCTCAAGAATTCCCCAGTGAGCGAGGAGGTCAAGAATAGTCACTCGCTTTCGAAGGAAACGAGCCCAAAGGAAAGCATCCCAGACCATCTTCTCTGGGAATCCAAAATCCTGGAAACGCGCAGGGATTCCCGTACGCAAGAGAAGCTCTAAGGGGTTAAAGAGGGAGAGTTTTTCCTCTACTGCTTTCCGGATAAGGTCAGGATTGATCTCAGGCCACTGGAGGCTGCACTTTTTTTGGGCTTCCTCCTTCACGAAGGGAAAAAGAGGACCGAAATGCACTTTGAGGATGTCCCAATCTGGACAGTCTAAGGAAACACGTCGCCGTCTTGCCTTGCCCTCTTGAAGGAAAAGCTGGAACAGTTTCCATACGATGCAAGTTGCTGCACCTACCCGAAGACCATGCAACGATGGGTGTAATCCTCTGTGCAACGCCATCATCTCAAGGTAATGGGCAACAAGATGCTCCCCACCTGAGGCAGGACGGGAATCTCCAATCATCTCCATAGCCAGTCCTGATTGAATAAGCGCACGCATAAGGAGAGATACCGCCTCTTTGTCCTGCCTCGCTATGCCTTCTGCGCAGGACACAAGGTCTTTCAGAAACGAAGCCGTATTCTTCCAGAGAGGGTCACAGAAGTCTTCCCCAAAGAGAACGCGGCGAAGCTCCCAATCAGCATTAGCAGTAATCTTCCCTACAAGGTCCGCAAAACCAGCCTGAATAAGGGAAGAGGGAGCAGAGGCAAGGACCGCAACATCGGCGAAGAGGGCAAGGGGTGGTGCGGCATCGTATGTTACCTTGTAACCCCCGACAAGCATCGGTGCTCCTGGAGAGACGTACCCGTCCATAGATGGAGCTGTGGCAACGGCAACGTAGGGAAGCTGAGCCCGGTAGGCCACAAACTTTGTGAGATCATTGATAACACCTGACCCCACAGCGACGAGAAAGTCTGGTTGCTCGAAAAGGTACTCACCTATCTGACTCCGCGCTTGCTCGTCAGGCTCAAGAAACGGAAGGTGCTCGTCTTTCCTCAATAAGCCAAGAATGGGAGAGAAGGAAGAATGGGCAAGGATGCGTATGACCTCCTGACCGGCAACCTTATACGTAGTCTCGTCACAAAGGACAAGGGCTTTCCCCCGAAGGTTGAGCTCCTGAAGGACATAAGGTATCCTTGGAAGAACATTCTCCCCAAGGAGAATCCTCCTTGTTCGGACTCGGTGTATCCTGCCACAGGAACACTGGAACGTCGTTCCCAGAAAACCCCAGGTATCGCCCACAGCTACGTCACCCCTCAAGGCTTTGCACAAGTTCTTCAAGAGAAGAAAAGACAAAATCTGGCCTCCAAGGAGAACTTTCAAGGTCCTCCTTCTTTGTCTCCCCTGTGAGGAGGAGAATGGTCGTAATACCTGCCCGCTGACCCATGGCAATATCTGTGTAGAGCCGATCTCCCAAAATGGCGAGTTCCTCCCTCCGCGTACCTGTACGCCAGAGTACGTATTCAATCATTTCGGGGTAGGGTTTTCCAAAGTAACGAGGAGTCCGCCCCGTTGCGGCTCTTATAGCTTCGAC
>JBDIWL010000235.1:0-2600 GCA_039638315.1 Candidatus Caldatribacterium thermophilum
GAAGGTGTGTTGCGTTTCAAGGGACACGTGGTCATAGGCAATGTCCTTTGCTCACAAAGCGACGCACAGCATGTCGAGGGGCTCCAGAATGGTTTGCCAAGCTTTCCCCTGCAAGGGTTTTGTCGAATTCCTCAAGGAAATGGACCTTCACAGAAACGCCAAATCGCACAGGTTGCATCTTCAATTCCGCTCTATTATACCCCATCACTGGGTACAGCCCTTGCGGGGGTTACGCCTTTTGGCTTGCCGATGCATTCTGGGAGACGTAAAGGTTTGTCATTTCAAGAGGGCTAAAGAGGCGCGGTCCACACATTCACACACAGTGTGTCCTTACCAAAAAATCACTTTCTTCCCAAGGAGCAAGAGCTTACCCTGATACTTGAAAATTCTGGCCTTTGGGTTTTTGTGGTGCATGGTAAGAGGAAGTGCACCTTGTAGTAGGGGTACAAGAGGGCATACAATAGGAAAAAAGATTGCGAGGTGTGCTTTGGGGATTTTCCTCCAGTTCGGAGCAGGTAATATCGGACGGGGGTTTATGGGGCAGCTCTTTTTCGAAGCAGGGTATGAAGTTGTCTTCGTGGATGTCAGGAAGGACCTTGTAGACCTCCTTAACGCTCGGCGAGTGTATCCTCTCTACATTCTCGATGCGTATGCGAAGAAAACCTTTAGGTATTCCATTGGTCCGGTGCGTGCTGTTCTTGCTTCTGATACAGAAGCCGTTCTTGAGGTTTTCTCCCGTGCTGAGGTATGCGGTACTGCCGTTGGGGTAAAGAACCTTGGGAATCTTGCCCCTCTCATAGCTTTGGGAATCGCAAAGCGTAAGCAAGAAAACGCCCTTCCCCTGGATATTTACCTTTGTGAAAACGCCAAGGATGCCTCGATTCTCCTGAAAAAAGAAGTTTTTCGCTACCTCGGTGAAGCCGAGAAAGAATGGGCCGAAAGCAACGTTGGTTTTGTAGCTACAAGCGTAGCTCGCATGGTTCCGCCAAAAGAGGCATTCCCGGAGCTTGAAGACCCCTTGAGTATCGTTGCTGACGCATACAGTGAGTTCCCCTACGATGCGCAGGCTTCCAGGGCGTCTCCCCCTCGCGTTTTGAGCATGAGGCCGGTAGCGAATTTCCAGGCAGAGTTTTTCCGGAAACTCTACACCCACAACCTTGGTCACTCGGCTTTAGCGTACCTTGGGTACCTCAAAGGGTACACGTATGTCCACGAAGGGTTCTCAGACCCTTTTGTGAGTGAAGTCTTTGAGAAAGCCCTGGATGAGACGACCGGAGCCCTTCTTCGCCGGTTTTCTGACCTTGACCGGGAGGAACACCGGAGAATCCGGGAAGATATTCGGGTGCGTTTTGGGAACCCTCTTCTCCGGGACACGGTACAGCGGGTTGCCCGGGATCCCCTTCGGAAGCTTGCTCCCTCGGATCGCCTTGTAGGAGGAGCTCTGCTCTGTCTTGAGGAAGGTATTTTTCCCGAATACGTTGCCTGTGTCTGTGCTGCTGCCCTGTGCTACGATTGGGATGGGGATTCCGAAGCCGTGGAACTTCAGAAGGTGCTTCACGAGCGTGGCGTGGCTTTTGTCCTTCAGGAATGTTGTGGTGTTTCCCCCAAAAGTCCCTTGGGGGAGAGAATAGCCTTCTGGTACGAGTTTCTCCAGTGTGTGCGGAAGGGGTGAGAGGGAATGAGAGCAGCGGTTTTCTATGGACCTTTGGACCTTCGCGTGGAAGAACGACCCGTTCCTCGGGTGGGGAAAGGGGACGTCCTCGTTAAGGTTGCGGCCTGCGCCATTTGTGGAACAGATGTGCGCATTTTCCATTTTGGACACCGGGCGATTGTCGGGCCCCAGATCCTCGGTCATGAGATTGCGGGGGTCATCGCCGAAAAGGGAGAAGATGTTGAGGGATATGAGGTTGGGGATCGAGTCGTTGTAGACCCCATTGTCTCCTGTGGGCAATGTTTCTTTTGCCAGCGAGGATTGACCAACCTCTGCCTTGTGTTCAAAGAGAGAACAGAGGCTTTCGGGTACTACTACCCTGGGGGTTTTGCCGAGTACGTTCTCGTTCCTGAGAAAGCCGTTCGACGGGGAAACCTCATCAAGTTCCCGGATACGCTCTCCTTTGAAGAAGCAGCCATTGCCGAGCCCATGGCCTGTGCCCTGAATGGGCAGTTGCTTTCCCGGGTTAGCCTGGGTGACCGGGTACTGGTCATTGGTGCTGGTCCTGTTGGATGCATGCATGTTGCTTTAGCCAAGGTCCTGGGAGCGACAAAGGTTCTCGTTGCTGAAATTCAGGAGGCGCGCCTTGAAGAGGCAAAGCGCTTCGGTGCTGACCGACTCATTAACCCTGCCCGGGAGAACCTCAGGGAAGCTGTCCTTGCGGAAACCCAGGGCATTGGCCCAGATGTGGTCATCGTTGCTGCTTCGTCTCGCAAGGCTCAGGAGGAGGCGGTAGAACTTGCGGCACCCCGGGGGCGAGTCAACTTCTTCGGTGGCCTTCCGAAAGACGACCGCCTTGTGACCGTTGATGGGAATACTGTTCACTACAAGGAACTTTGCATCCACGGTACTTCAGGGGCTACTGCCTCTCACATTCGCACCTGTCTTG
>JBDIWL010000236.1:0-2548 GCA_039638315.1 Candidatus Caldatribacterium thermophilum
AGTCATATGCGATGGGACGAACGCTGACGAAATTGGAGAATTTCGTCCGGGCTTGAAAGCGAAAGAAGAACTCGGGGTTCGCTCACCGCTTCTTGAAGCAGGGTACACAAAGAGGGAAATTCGGGAGTGCTCCCGGGAACTCGGACTCCCCACCTGGAACAGGCCCTCGTACACCTGCCTTGCCACTCGCATCCCTCAGGGGACAAAGCTCACTCCAGAGCTCCTTGAGCGCATAGGAAAGCTTGAGGGTTTCCTCGAAGGGCTTGGATTTTCGGGCTTCCGGGTGCGCCACCACGGGGCAATCGCCCGCCTGGAATTTGAGGAGAAGGACTTTTCCCGCATTCTCGAACCCGAAAAGCGGCGAAGCATCCTCAAAGCCTTCACAAACGCTGGGTACCGTTTCGTCACCCTGGATCTTGGGGGGTACCAGAAAGGGAGCATGGACGAGGGAACATGAAAGGACGCGTCCTTGTCGCCATGAGTGGGGGAGTGGACTCCTCTGTTGCCTGTCTGCTCCTCAAGGAAGCAGGTTTTGCAGTCGTTGGAGTCACCATGTGCCTGGGAGAGGGGCGTTGCTGCGGCGCAAAGGCTATAGAGGATGCGCAGGCAGTGTGCCGTCTCCTTGGGGTACCCCATTTCGTCCTTGACTTCTCAAAGGAAATGGAGGAAATCGTCATCGCCAATTTCGTCGCCGAGTACAGTCGGGGTCGAACACCCAATCCCTGCATCCTCTGCAATCGCCATCTGAAATTCGGCAAACTCCTTGCCCATGCAAGGCTCCTGGGGTGCGATTTCCTCGCCACAGGACACTACGCCCTCAAAGAGGAACGCAACGGCACCTACCTCATCAAGCGCCCGAAAGACCGCAAAAAAGACCAGACGTATTTCCTCTCAGGTATCCCGAGAGAAGCCCTTCCGTACCTTCTCTTTCCTCTTGGGGAGTACACTAAAGAAGAGGTTCGAGCCATAGCCAGAAAGGCGCACCTTCCCATTGCCGAAAAACCCCAGAGTCAGGACCTCTGCTTTATTCCTGAGGGAAATTACCGGGAGTTCCTTTCCCGGTACCTTGGCAAGGAGAAACCGGGAAACATTGTGACGAAGGATGGGCGGATTCTCGGAAAGCATCGAGGGGTATTCCACTACACCATTGGACAGCGAAAAGGCTTAGGGATCCGGGCACCATATCCCCTCTACGTTATTGCCATTCGCCCGGACCGGAACGAAATCGTCGTGGGAAAGCGGGAAGACCTTTTAAGCTCTGGGCTTTTTGCTTCCTCCTGCAACTGGCTTTGCGAGAATATCCCTGAACGCGCTCTTGTCCAGGTCCGCTACCAGCACCATCCCCGGCTGTGTCGAGTAGAAAGAACTAACGGAGGCGCGCGGATTTTCTTCGAAGAGCCGGTGGAAATGGTCACCCCGGGACAGATGGCTGTGCTGTACGAGGGGGATGTTCTCCTTGGTGGAGGAATCATTGAGGAGGTTTGGCACGATGACTGCAACAGAGCGGATTCAGAGATTGAAAAAGGAGAAGAACGCTGTCATTCTCGCCCACAACTATACCCTTCCTGAAGTGCAAGAGGTAGCGGATTTTGTGGGCGACTCTCTGGGTTTGAGCATTGCGGCAAAACATACCGATTGCAACATTATCGTCTTCTGCGGCGTGTACTTCATGGCTGAGACGGCAAAAATCCTCTCTCCGGAGAAGAAAGTCCTCATTCCCGATCCCGAGGCAGGATGCCCTATGGCTGATATGCTCCGCCTTGAAGACCTGAGAAACCTCAAGGCCAAGTACCCTCGGGCTCGAGTCCTCTCCTATGTGAACACCCACGCTTCGGTGAAGGCAGAAAGCGACCTGGTGTGCACTTCAGCAAACGCAGCCCAGATTGTGGAACGGGGGTTCTCGCAGGACGAGGAGATTCTCTTTGTCCCTGACCAGTACCTTGCCCAGTACGTGGCTTCCTGCACCAAGCGGCAGTTCATCCTCTTCCCCGGGTACTGTCCGGTGCATGTGGCTATCACCGAAGCCCACATTCTTGAGGCAAAGAAAAAGCACCCCGAAGCCCTCGTCCTTGCCCACCCCGAGTGCCGTCCAGAGGTCCTGCGCCATGCCGACTGCGTCCTCTCTACAGAAGGCATGTGCCGGTACGTGAAAACCTCACCATGCAAGGCATTCATCATTGCCACCGAAGTCGGCATCATTCCCCGCATGGAGAAAGAGAATCCTGGAAAACAGTTCATTCCTGCCTTTTCAGGCGCTATCTGTGAGAACATGAAAAAGATTACCCTCGAGAAAGTCCTCGTTTCCCTTGAGGAGGAAACCCACGAGGTCCTCCTCCCGGAGGAGGTCGTCCGCAGAGCCCACCGGGTTATCGAGCGGATGCTCGCCCTCTCAAAGTAGGGCCCCACAGGCACCCCAAAAATTTTTTTTGCAACACCCCTAAAGTTTTCCTTCCCCCTTCCGATATACCGGAGTGAGGGAATGAAAGGGCAAACTCTCCGAAAGGGGAGGGCGCAAAGCCACAGGCCTAAGGCGGTAACGCTACGGCGG
>JBDIWL010000237.1:0-2441 GCA_039638315.1 Candidatus Caldatribacterium thermophilum
TCGTTCCTACTCGTACCTCAAAGTGTACCACCGGTCGCTCGACAAGACCAGAGTCTCCACTGAGGGCAATGACCTGTCCACCCCGGACTGTATCGCCCGCCTTCACGCGAAGCTCCCCAAGATGGGCATACACGGTAACGAGGTCGCTGCCGTGGTCAATGATGATCGTCTTCCCATAACCCCGGATGGTACTGGCAAGAATGACCACCCCATCGGCAGCAGCGTACACCGGCGTTCCCACCGGACAGGCAATGTCAATCCCAGGGTTGTAGAAGGTGATACCATAGTGAGGGTCCTTTCTCTCTCCAAAGGGGCGAAAAACGGTTCCACCCTGAACAGGCCAGAAGAGCTTTCCTCGCTTGACCGGAGCCTGTGGAGGACGAGCGGGGGCTCTCTTTCTGGCAAGTTCCTCTCGAAGCTTTGCGATGGTGCTCTCGAGATTCTTCTGCGCCTGGATGAGTTCCTTGCGATTCTTCTCAAGGCGAGCTCTCTCCCCTTCAAGTCGCCGGAGAATCTCCTCCCGGGCTTTTCTGAGCTCAGCGAGACGCCTGTTCTCAAGAACAAGTTTTTCCTTGAGCACCACTTCAAGCCGGATACGTTGTTTGAGTTCCTCGAGTTTTCGCGCCACATCCCCCTGACGGAGCAGAGTATCCTGGATGCGTCGATGCTTCTCTCCGAGACAACGAATCGCCAGGTACGCGGTGCTCTCCCGGTCGCTTGGAGGAACCCCTGCAATGAGATCCTGCAAAAGGGCCGTACTGTCTCCGAACTTGTGGATTTCCTGGGCTATTGCTTCCTGGGTAGCCTTCTCCTGAAGGACGTTCTGAGAGAGTCTTGCAATTTCACTTTCAAGGGCTTTCCGCTGCTTCTCAAGGGCAAGAATCCGCTCCCGGGATTGCGCAATGTCCTTCTCGGTGTTCCCAATCTGCTTCTCTATTTTGGCAAGCTCTCCCGAGAGGTCCTTAGCGCTTGAGAGGATTTTTTTGAGCTCACCCTCAAGGCGAGCTTCCTCTTTTTTGAGCTCCTCGAGCTTCTGGGTCTGCAGGGCGATTTCTTCTTCAAGGGGGTCCTGCGCCCAGAGGGGAGAGAAGGAAACAAAAAGGATGCAGCAAAGCCACAGCATGCACCAGAAGAACCTCATCGTATGCTCCGCCGCACCCCCCAGTACCCGAGGACAGTCCCAAGTACCCCCATGGCGCATCCCCCAAGAAGGTCCAGAGCAAAAAGGGGAAGGAGGAATTCCTCAACTCCTACCCAGAGAAAGCCAGGGAAGATGTCCCCCACAAGGCGAATGAGGGGGACGAGAAAGGAAACGGTACAGAGGTAGGCTCCTATCCCCCCACAGAGGCTAAAGAGCACCCCCTCAAGGAGCAAGGGGGAAAGGGCAAACCCACCTGTTGCTCCCACAAGGGAAAGGACTTCAACCTCCCTTTTCCGGAGCTGTACCGAGAAGAAGGTGGTCACCACTATGATGAACACTCCAAAACCAAGCACACCAAGGAGGAATCCCCCACCAAAGCGAACAAAGAGCCGGAACAGGCGCAGGAAATGCTCCACTTCCTGTCCCCCGTAGAGGACCTCTGCAAAGGAGGGGTCCTTTTCAAGTTCCCGAACAATATCCAGAAGGTCCTCGATACGCCTTGGGACAATTTCAAGGGAAGCTGGGAACGATACGTCTGCAACGGTCTCTTGCGCAAGCCCGGTACGTTCAAGGAAACGTCTTTTCGCCTCTTCAGGGGGGACAAAGGTCACCCGGGCAACACGAGGCGACGTGGCCATTTTCTTCTCGACCTCTTGCATAACTTCCTCTTTCGTTCCTTCCTGGAAAAAGGCTCGAACCGTGAAACGCTCCTGCCAGTGCTCCCGAAGCCGTAACAACTCGAAGTACCCCAAAGATACGGCATTCACAAGGAAAAACGCAAGAAGTACACTCAAAAACCCCACGAGGAAAAGCCCAGGCCTCCGGAGCACGTAGCGAGCAACGCGTCCCACCTATACCTCCCCTTCCCGAACCCGTCCCTTTTCCAGGAAAATAACCCGAGCCGGGAAATGCCCCACAAGGGCCTTGTTATGCGTGGCTACGATGACCGTAGCCTTTTCGCGCTGTGAGAACTCAAAGAGGAGTTCAAGGACCATCTTTGCCGATGCCTCATCGAGGTTTCCCGTGGGCTCATCGGCAAGGACAAGCTTTGGTCGGTGGATCAAAGCCCTTCCAACACAGAGCTTCTGCTTTTCACCCCCCGAGAGACAATAGGCCCGAAAGAGGCTCTTCTTTTCAAGGCCAAGCATTGCGAGCATGTCTTTTGCTGCCCGTACTGCCTCTTTCCCGTTCACCCCAAGGACAAGAAGGGGCATGAGAAGATGCTCGTACACCGTCCACTCGGGGACAAGTTCAAGGTCCTGGAAAACCACTCCAAGGTGTTGCCGCAAGAAAGGAACAA
>JBDIWL010000238.1:0-2409 GCA_039638315.1 Candidatus Caldatribacterium thermophilum
CCCAGGAGCTTGGCATCACGAATCCCGACATCCCCCGTTACGCAGGTCTCCACGACATCGGGAAAATCTTCATCCCCCGGGAGATTCTCAAAAAAGAGGGACCGCTCACCAAGGAAGAATGGGAAATGATGCAACTCCATACCCTCCTTGCGGAGCAGCTCTTTGACCATCCCCGCCTTACCACTGCCCGCAACATGGCCCTCTACCACCATGAGAACTTTGACGGTACAGGGTACCCGAAAGGTCTCAAGGGTGAAGCGATCCCCATCGAGGCTCAGATCCTCAAAATTGCCGATATTTATGATGCCCTGCGAGACGAGCGCCCATACCGGAGAGCCTTTTCTCACGAAGAAGCCATGCGTATCATTCTTGAGGGCGATGGGCGGGTGCAGAGAGGACACTTCCACCCCCAAGTACTTGCCGCATTCTTGCGAATCGAGCCTCTCGTTCGCAAGCTCTACGACGAGGTATAATAAAGGGAAAAACGAGGGAAAAAGACGTGCAAGAGTTCTTCGAAGCAGTACGGGGCATAGCGCTCATCCTCATCCTCCTTGGGTTTGGGTATTTCCTTGCAGCGCTTGGATGGGTGAAAAAGGAGGATTCAGAGTTCCTCACCCGCTTCGTGGTGACCATCGCCCTTCCTCCGTACATGGTTGTGCACCTTACCACGAGTTTCACAAGGGATACCCTCCTTGGGCTTGGAAAAGGACTTTTGGTACCAGCAGTATCCATGCTCCTTGCGTACCTTCTTGGCCTTATCCTTGCCTATGTCCTCCGTATCCCCCAGACGAAACGGGGTATTTTCGTCGTTGCCTTTGCCCTCTCGAACACCATATTCGTCGGACTCCCCGTATGCCAGGCCCTCTTTGGTGAAGAAGCAACGCCCTTCGTCCTCCTCTACTACATGGTCAACACAACCTTTTTCTGGACCCTTGGAGCCTTAGGCATTGCCCTTTCAGGGAACTCCAAAAATGGTCCCTCTTTCCCAAGGGTAGCACTGCGGTGCATCCTGAATCCACCTTTTCTGGCCTTCTTCCTGGGAATTACCCTTGTTCTACTCCAGTACCCCCTCCCAAAGCTTATCTTTGAGGCAGCGAAAATGGTCGGTAATCTCACCACTCCCCTCTCCCTTCTCTGTGTTGGGACAACGGTCAACGTGCGGCAGGTGCGGTGCAGCAAAGACCTCGTCTTTGTTCTCCTTGGGAGATTCTTTTTGTCCCCACTCCTTGTTCTCCTCGTTGCCCGGTTTTTCCCCCTTTCAGGGCTCATGCGAAACGTGTTCTTTGTCATGTCCGCCATGCCGGTCATGATGCAGTCGTCGCTCCTTGCCCGTCTATACCAAGCGGATTACGAGTATGCCACTGGCCTCATCGCCACAACAACGGTGCTCAGCGCTCTTTTCATCCCCCTGCTGAAGATATGGGTGGTGCATCTGTAGCCATGGAGAACCTGGAACTCGCTCTTCTTGCTTTTGGGCTTGGACTTGATGCCTTTTCCGTAGCTCTTGCCTTCGGTATGTGCCAGAAGGTATGTCCTTTCCCGACGAAATTCCGCCTCTCCCTTTCCTTCGGAGCATTCCAGT
Source organism: Candidatus Caldatribacterium thermophilum (assembly GCA_039638315.1). Lineage (GTDB taxonomy): Bacteria > Atribacterota > Atribacteria > Atribacterales > Caldatribacteriaceae > Caldatribacterium > Caldatribacterium thermophilum. The sequence goes on from JBDIWL010000238.1 coordinate 1,583, forward strand.
TTTTCATGCCCCTTCTTGGGTTTTTCGCTGGGGCGAGGATAGCGCAATGGGTTGCTTCCTTTGACCACTTCGTGGTGCTCGGCATCCTGGTCCTTATTGGCGTTCGGATGATGTACGAAGGGTTTTCCCAGGATACCCACAGGACACCTCCAGACCTCAGCCGGGGATGGCCGCTCCTTTTTGCGTCTCTTGCCACGAGTCTTGACGCCTTAGCCATAGGGTTCTCCTTTGCCCTCCTCAGGGATACGGTGTTCTTTGAGGCCCTGGTCATAGGCGTTTTTGCCTTTGTGATGACCTATCTTGGGGTTTCTTTTGGGCACCGGATACGGAAGAAAACCCTTCTTGCAAAACCTGAAGTTTTCGGAGGAATAGTCCTCATCCTCATTGGGTTAAAAGTGTTCCTTGAACACCTGTAGGAGAGAAGGCGAAGTCATGCGAAAACAATGCGTTTTTGGTCCAATTTTCTCTCGAAGACTTGGGAGTTCCCTTGGGGTGAACCTTGTCCCGTACAAAACCTGTAACCTCGATTGCGTGTACTGCGAGTGCGGGCCGACGCTTCACCTCGTTGTGGAGCGAAAGGAGTACCTACCCTCTGACCTTGTGATTGCCACTCTCAAAGAAGCAGCCTGGCGCCTGAAAGACCATCCTCCATCCTGCGTCACCTTCGCAGGATGGGGAGAGCCCACCCTCCATGCGTCCTTTGGAGCTATCGCCGAAGCTGCGCGTCGCATCTTTCCAAGGGAGCGCCTTGTCCTCATCACAAACGGCACGCTTTTTGCCCGGTACCGTACGCTCCTTGAAGAAGTCCAGGTCTTCGACCTTGTCAT
>JBDIWL010000239.1:0-2399 GCA_039638315.1 Candidatus Caldatribacterium thermophilum
GGAAGAGAAGGGAGAGCATTCCCACAAACATAACTGTTCCCTGGAAGGCATCAGTGTACATGACTCCTTTGAGTCCTCCCATGATGACGTAGAGAGCAACGATGGCTGAAAAGAGCAAAAGACCGATTTCGTAGTCTACCTTGAGATTGACCACGAGGAACTGTGTTGCCCCCATGAGAACGGCAGAAACGTAGATGGGCATGAAGAGAAAGATGAGGATGCCGCTGAAAACCTGGATGAAGCGGGACTGGAAGCGTTTCCCCAGGAGTTCTGGGAAGGTGTGCGCATCGAGGTTGTACCCCATGGCTCGTGTCCGGTGGCCGAAGAAGACAAAGGCAAGGAATATCCCCACGAATATGTTGAGGAAGGTAAGCCAGAGAAGACTCAGTCCGAAAAGTGCTGCAGTCCCACCAAAGCCCACGATTGCAGAAGTGCTGATGAAAGTTGCCCCGTAGGACATGGCCATAATGTACGGATGGGCTTCTCGTCCAGCAAGGAGGTAGTCGGTGGTCGTCTTTGTTTTGCGGTACGCAATATATCCGAGGTATCCGGTGATAAGAAGGTACACGAGGGTTGCAAGGATGAGGGCAAGCCGGTACATGGTTCTCCCTCCTTATTCTTCGAGCACTTCCTCTTCCTTTTCCCACCTTATGATTTTTTCTGGCCGCACCTCTTCTCCACCCCGGTTCCAGTTGACAAGACCGTATACGACGCAGAGAATGGTACTCCCAATGCAAAGAAGGTATGCAAGAATTATCCAGAAGTCGTGAAGTCCAAGCATATTCTCCCCCCTTTGAAGAAGTTGGCACAATTGTACCAAGAAGATTGTCGTATGCAAATACCTGATAGTATAATTACGGGTTGTTGGGTTTTGGAGGAGGAAAATGGGAGAAGAGATTGTTGTCTTTCGGGGTATTACCAAGCGCTTTCCCCCAGATATTCTGGCAAACGACAGAGTGAGCTTTGGGGTTACAAAAGGCACTGTTCACGTTATTCTTGGGGAAAATGGAGCCGGAAAAACGACCCTCATGAACATTCTCTACGGGATTCACCAGCCCGATGCAGGGTCTATACTGCTCCGGGGAAAGGAAGTCCGCATCACCTCGCCTCAAGTGGCAATAAAACTCGGTATTGGAATGGTGCATCAGCACTTTCGACTCGTTCCAAACCACAGGGTCTGGGAGAATGTTGTCCTTGGATTTCCAGATGTACCCCATCTTTTTCCCGCTGGACAGGCACGGGCGATGATTCGAAACCTTTCCCGGGAATACGGTCTTGATGTGGACCCCGATGCCTATGTGTGGCAACTCTCTGCGGGGGAGCAACAGCGTGTAGAAATTCTCAAAGCGCTCCTTCGAAAGGCGGAAATTCTTATCCTTGATGAACCGACTTCGGTGCTCACTCCGGGTGATACAGAGAGACTCTTTGCAGTTTTGCAAAAGATGAAAGAAGAAGGGAAAACCTGTCTCTTCATAACCCACAAGTTCAGCGAGGTTGGGGAAGTGGGGGACCGTATCACGGTTCTCCGAAGGGGAAGGGTCGTAGGGACGGTTGCAAAGGGAGAAGTCGATTTTGAAGCTCTGGCGGCTATGATGGTGGGGGAAAGAGTTGTTCTTTCCCTTGAAAAGCCTCCAGCCACCCCTGGGCGGCCTTTGCTTCGGGTTGAGGACCTCTGGGTGCTTGACGATCGAGGTCTTCCCGGTGTGCGAGGAGTCTCCATCACAGTGCGGGAAGGAGAAATTGTTGGCATAGCAGGGGTGGTGGGTAACGGACAGCGGGAGCTTGCTGAGGCTCTTGCTGGGCTTCGTGTCCCTCTGAAGGGACACATTTTTCTTGGAGAGAAAGACCTTGCCGGTTTTTCTCCAAGGGATGTGCAGGAGGCTGGTCTTGGATACGTTCCTGAGGATCGCCGCATGTCCCTTGTGGGAGACCTCACTGTTGCGGAGAACCTCGTTCTCCGGAATTACCGGGAGCCCCTTTTCCGTCGGGGGCCTTTTCTCAACTGGAGGCAGGTACAGAAATACGCTGAAAAAGTAGCGGCCACGTACCGAATTGTGCCCTCTCTGCCGCACCTTCCAGTACGCTTGCTCTCCGGCGGCAACAGGCAGCGGGTTGCCCTTGCCCAAGCCCTGGCTTCTCATCCCCGGGTGCTTGTTGTTGCGAACCCCACGGCAGGCCTTGATATTCTCGCCACGGATTTCATACATCGTCTTCTCCTTTCCTTACAGGAAGAGGGCATCGGGATTCTCCTCATTTCCGGGGACCTTGACGAGATTCTCACCTTGTCCGACAGAGTGCTTGTCCTGTACAGAGGTAGAATCGTCGGTGCAAGAGAACGGCCGAAGGATGGGTGGACTGAAGAAGACCGCAAGGAAATTGGCATGATGATGGGAGGAGTT
>JBDIWL010000240.1:0-2395 GCA_039638315.1 Candidatus Caldatribacterium thermophilum
GCCCTTGAAGACGGGAGAGAGGTGGAAATTACAGAGGAAGAGTACAATAAGTACTTCCTGTAAGGAACTTGGGGGAAAGAAGGAGAGTAATTCTCTTGTGGATGGTGGCGCATATGAGCGAGGAACATGTTGTATCGGTTGGAAGAACCTTTGAAGAGGAGCGACTGTGGTTTGAGGAGCGGGTAAAAGAGTGTGAAGCGAATCTCGTTCGCTTTGCTTACTGTCTTACGGGAAATATGGAACGGGCAAAGGACCTCGTTCAGGAGGCTTTTCTGAGGGCTTTCCAGTATCGCCACAGTTTCGACAACCGGTATCCTTTCGAGAACTGGGTTGCGGCAATTCTCCTCAACATTCACAGGCAACGTGAGCGGAAGGATCGTTTTTTGAAGTTCTTTTCTGCTCTTTGGCAGAACACCGAGGAAGACGATGAAGAGGACTTTGTGGAGCAGCTTGAGTACGATGGTGAGGGCCCAGAAGCAATCGCTCTGAAGCGCCAGGTCATTAGGGATGTTTATAAAGCTATCGAGGGTCTGCCTGGGAAAATGAAGGAAGTCATGGTCCTCTGCGACATTATGGGGTACTCGTATGAGGAGGCAAGCGAAGTCATTGGTTGTCCTATTGGAACGGTTCGTTCCCGGTTGCATCGAGCCCGAAGGCATGTGAAGAAGGTACTTGAGGCAGCTTATGGGGATGAGCTTTTGCGGCTTTGGGAATGAAAACCATGCAGTGCCGCGACGTGAGACAGAAGATTTCTGCTTTCATCGATGAGGAACTCGCTCCTTGGGAGTACCACGAAGTAGCAAGACACCTTGATACCTGCTTGCGGTGCCAAGTGGAATACAGGAAGCTTTTACTGGTGAAAGTTATAGCTCGGGAAATCGGGAGAGGAGTTCCTGGAAAATTTCCTGAAGTAGAGTTTTCCCTGGAATGCGTGGCTCGCACCTTTCGTTTGCGAAAAGCTCTCTGGATTGTCGCCATTTTTGTTAGTCTTTTGGTAGCTATTTTCCTTATGTTGGGATGGCAGCGGTCTCTTCTTGACGAGCAAATTCTTAGTCCCAATCATTTCGTTGTTCTTGGCGACGATGTCCTTTCGAAGACACAGGTGAAAGTAGAAACCTTGGAGCTTGTAACTGGTGAGTACCGGTGAGGATAACCTGGTTTTTCCTTTTTCTTCTCTGCTTTTGTTTTTCTGCTTCTCTCTGCACAGCTCGAATTTTGAGCCCTGAGGAAGTTGAGGTTCTCCTCAACCAGATTGTTGAGGGATCTACATCCAGGGATTACTGGAGTGTATGGCGGTTTCGTGATGGAGTTACGGGCGAAGAACGTTTCGTCGAGGTCCTCTTCTTGCGGGGGTCAGGGTTTGCCTGGAAGGTGCTTGGGGAAGAAAAAGTTGTCAACATGCGACTTGGGAATTGCCGTTATGTGGTGAACCTTGAAAATGGGGAGGTGGAAAGTGTCTATCCTATCCTTGGATTTCCCTTTGCCCCTCTTGAGCGGGAGACCTTCCCCCTTCTTCTTGAGAATTACCTTTTTGATCTCCGGGAGCACGAGCTTGTCCTCTTTGCAAAACGGACTGGGGAAGCGGTATGTTCTTTTCTTCTCGATACAGAGGGTAGCATCATTGGTCAGAGAGTCTATGCGCCTCGGGGAAAAGTAGTCGAAGAGTGGAAGCTTGTGTACCGGGATACATCCCCTGAATTCTCTTGGGTTTCGCGCGTGGTGCATCTTTTCGATTCCCTCAAGGAAAAGGTTCCCCAGCCTGAGCTCCTTGCACCGAAACTCGGTGGAAAGATTATTCTTCCTGACTTTGTTCCTCTGGGATTTCAGTTTCGTCGGGCGTACCTCCTCAAGGATGGGGAGAAGGAATTCTATGGCCTCGTGTACAGTGATGGTTTGCTTTCCTTTCTCCTTCTGCGAAGTGTGCATCCTTTCCAGATTTCTGGGTCGCGTGCACTTCGGTATTTCCGATTTATGCAGGGGGGAAGGGAAGTGCAAATAGCGGCGGAGAAAGAGGGGTTTTACTTCCTCCTTGTTGGGGGACTCGACCCACGAGTGGGACAGGTAATTCTTGAATCATTCAGTAAAAAGGGAGGTTGGAAGTAATGCGAAAGGTACGCTTTTTGGTAGGGATTTCTGTAGTCCTTCTCCTCGCTGTGTGGGTGCATGGAGTATGGGCGGTATCGGCAATTCCTGAGAATCCGGATATCGTAGCGGATATCGTTGAGCGAGTGAGTCCTGCGGTAGTGAATATTGACACCTTGCGGATTGCCGTGTTTCGTTCTCCGCTTGCTCCATTTTTCAACGACCCCTTCTTCCGGCGTTTCTTTGGAGATATCCCGGAACTTGAGCGACAAATCCCGCAGCGGGGTATTGGGACTGGTTTTGTGTTTCGCTC
>JBDIWL010000241.1:0-2386 GCA_039638315.1 Candidatus Caldatribacterium thermophilum
GAAGTTCGATAAAGCTCGCATCGAGAAAATCCTCGATAGGGAACTCGGGTCCATTATCCCTCGAGAGTTCGCTTTCCCCTCCCGGAACCACTTTTTCCCCGCTTCCTTAAAAATTGTGGACTGCAAAGAGGTCCGGGATAGCTGGGTGGTTCTGGGATTCCGGGCTCCAGGGATTCTTGAGACGAAGGCCCGCGTTGCCTTTGACGTGCTCAATAACGTCCTTGGGGGTGGTATGTACTCAAGGCTTTTTGTGAAAATTCGAGAGAATCGGGGTTTGAGCTACCAGGTTGGGTCAGTGTACGTGCCTCTCCTTGGACCTTCCTTTATCTGTGCGTACTGCGGGTTTGCTCCCTGCTACTTCGATACGGTCGTGGGCATTCTCCGCGAGGAGTTTCGCAATCTCTTGAACCTTGGTGAGGAGGAATTCAACGAAGCCAAGGCGTATACCCGAGGGATGTTCCTGCACAGTTTCGAGAGTGTTGCTTCGATTGCCTCCCTTCTGGCCTTTTACGAGCGTGTTGGCCTCGGCTGGGAGTTTCCTTTCCAGTACGAGGTCATGCTTCAGAATCTCTCCCTCGACGAAGCCAAAGCCATTTACCGGAAGTTTGTGGGTCAGGGGGAGTCTCTTGGAGCCATCATGCCTGTGGCGTGAGGCTTTCTTTTTTTCTGGCAGCATGTATGATTGTCTTTACATATGGGGGGATGGAACGGTGCAAGCGCGCCTTCTGCCAGTGTACTTTTCTTCGGGGATGGATGAGGAGTACAGAGCGCAAATTACCGTGCTTTGGGACCTCCTCAAAGAGGAAGCGGAAATTCTTGACCCCGTTCCCCTCGGGACTTCAGTGGCCGATGTCGATGCGCTCCTTTTCCCTCAAATCCTTGGGGAAGCGTACCGATCTGTGGCCACCATACAGGCGTATCGCCTGCCTGTTCTTGTGGTGACCTCACCCTTTGGAACCATGAACATGTGGGACTGGGAGATTGTCACTTACCTCAAGCACCATGGTATTCCGGTTTTCGCTCCCTATTCCCCTGAGCTTACCCGTTCCATTGTTCGGGCTTTTGCCTTCCGGAGGAGAGCACGGGGAGCGAAATTCCTCGTCTTCCAGGACAACCCGGGTGAGGGCATGCAGGCGGAGATTTTCAAACGCTTTTTCTGGTGGGAAGAGGAGTGTCGGGAACGGATTCGGGAGAAGTTTGGTATCGAGGTTGTTGTGCAGAGTTTTCGAGAGCTTGGGGAACGGGCAAAGGGTATTCCTGATGAGGCTGCCGATACTGAATGGGCACGATGGCGTCTTCCTGCTGAGGGAGTTCCAGAAAAGTCCCTCCGGAGTGCAGTGAAAATGTACCTTGCCCTTCTTGAAGCTCTTGAGAAACACGGCGATGTCCTCGGTGTGGGGATAAACTGCCTCAATGAGTCCTTTTTCTCCGATACCACACCGTGCCTTGCCTGGGACATGCTCTTTGAGGAGCGGAAGATGCTCTGGGCATGCGAGGCCGATATTCTGTCTCTCCTCACGGAGTGCATAGCCTATTTTCCCCTGCAGGCGTCGATTATGATGACCAATATCTACCCTTTCCTTATGGGAGAGGCAGCCTTAAAGCATGAGCGTATCGAGCGTTTCCCCGATGTTCCTGAACCTGAACACCACGCCCTTTGCGCACACTGTGGGTACCTGGGGGTGCTCCCCCGTCCTTTCGCTTCGTCCTGGTGTGTGCGGCGGAAGGTCCTGCGCATTGTGGACGAGAACGCCATAGCCCTTGATGCCCGACTCCCCGAGGGCCCGGTGACCCTTGTGAAGCTCCACCCCTCTTTGGAGAAGATAGTTGTGGGGCGGGGGTACCTCGAAGGGTACGTCCAGTATCCTGGCTCCGATTGCGAAAATGGGGCGATTCTCCGGGTTAGGGATGGATACGAGCTCGTTGCAAAACTCCCCTCCCACCACGTGTGCCTTGTGGGAGGGGAGCATATGGCGAGTCTCTGCTCCATCGCCCAGGTGCTGGGGCTTGAGGTTGAGGAGGTGTAACCATATTCGAGTGTCTGCTGTTTCCATCTCGAACCGCTATATTTCCAGGGTTTGGTAGCGAAAGAGCGAGCGAGAAAGTTTGTGCATCTTGAGGATTTTACCTGGGTTTTCATTGCGAATACCTTCAAGAGAGACAGCAAAGAACCTGGATGGGTTATTGCTTGACGCTGGGTGTAATCTGTCCTGTGGGGAAGGTTCTGGCAAGACTTGCTGGGGTCTAATCAGTTTTTGCGACCGCTTTACGTTCCCACAGGGAGTCATTTTCTACGCAAGTCCCAGGGTAACGATAACTTCCCGGATGATTGCCGCCGAGCGGTGGAGTTTTTCCTCCTCTTCCTGTGTCAATGGGAAGGGAATGA
>JBDIWL010000242.1:0-2381 GCA_039638315.1 Candidatus Caldatribacterium thermophilum
AACCCACGACCCTCTCTGGAACGCTGCCCAAAGAGAACTCACAACCCGGGGTATCATCCACGGGTATGTCCGCATGTACTGGGGAAAGAAAATCCTTGAGTGGGTGCAGGATCCTGAAGAAGCCTTCACCATCGCTCTCTACCTCAACAACAAGTACGCCCTTGATGGCCGCGACCCGAATAGTTTCACCGGCGTCGCCTGGTGCTTTGGCAAGCACGACCGACCCTTCCCAGAGCGCCCGGTGTACGGGAAAGTCCGGCCGATGACCCGGGGAGCACCATCTCGAGCCTCCCAGAGGGCTTACGTTGAACGTGTGGAAAGGAGTCTATAGGATGATGCGCTACCGGAAATTTGGTCCCCTTGATTTCATGGTCTCGGTTCTCGGCTTTGGTGCTATGCGGCTTCCCCTGCGTAATCCACAAGATGAGAGTTCGGTGGACCTGGAAAAGGCTGTGTACCTCATCCGGTACGCCATCGACCATGGAGTCAACTACATCGATACTGCCTATCCCTACCACAAAGGAGTAAGCGAAGTCGTCGTGGGGCTTGCTCTCCAGGGAGAGTACCGGCACAAGGCGAAAATAGCCACAAAACTTCCCACCTGGTCCATCAACTCGGCAAATGACCCTGAAAAGTACCTCAAGGAACAGCTTGCCCGCTTGAAAACCGACCACATCGACTTCTACCTCCTCCATGCTCTTGACCGAAACCGCTGGGAGGCCATGCAGAAGTACCGAGTCCTCGAGTGGGCTGAAAAAGCGCAGAGACAGGGCTACATAGGGCATCTGGGATTTTCCTTCCACGACGACCTCCTCACCTTCAAACGTATCGTCGACGCCTACCCCTGGGTATTCTGCCAGGTGCAGTACAACTACCTCGACATTGACTTCCAGGCAGGACAGGAAGGGGTACACTACGCTGCATCGCGGGGGCTTGCTGTCGTTGTCATGGAACCCCTGAAGGGAGGACAACTTGCCCGTCTCCCGGAGAACGCAAAAGTGCTCCTTGCTGCATACAATCCCCAAAGGACCCCCGCCTCCTGGGCACTTCTCTGGCTCTGGAACCAGAAGGAAGTCACTACAGTCCTAAGCGGCATGGGCACTACGGAGGAACTCCAGGAGAACCTTGAAACGGCTTCTCTGGCTGAAGAGGGGTGCCTGCAAGAAGAGGAACTCGCCGCCCTTTCCGAAGTCCGTGCACTCCTCAAAGGCATTGCTCCAATCCCCTGCACAACGTGCCACTACTGCCTTCCCTGTCCCCAGGGTGTAGCCATTCCAATGCTCTTTGGTCTCTACAACCAGGTCTTTCAGTTTGGGGACCTTGAGGGGGCGAAGAGAACGTACTTTGGTTTTCTCAGGGAATCGGAACGTCCGGGAAACTGTACAGAGTGCGGTCTCTGTGAAGAAAAATGTCCGCAAAAAATTTCTGTGCGGGAGTGGTTACAAAAGGTGAGGCAATTCTTTGAGGAACGAAGGGCTTAACTTATTTCTTCCCAGTCAGCGATGTACACATAATAATTAGGGATGAAGCTGAAGTACTCCCGCCGGAAGACCAGGTACAGCGTCATCCGGTACCGCTGCGAAGGTGAAAAGTGCGAAAAGTCCCCGCCCCGTATTCCCGCCACATGGTAGAAGGGACCAGAGCGGGTCATCCCGACAACCTCAAGGATATCCCCAAGCCCCTGGGGTGGGGTACGCACCTCAACCTCCCGCACCTCCGGAGGCATGAGCACCCCAAACTGCCCCAGGTGGACCACCTCTTCCTCTCCAGAGAGGCGGTACGCAGAAGGAGGCATGTTCCTGAAGCGCTCGAGTTCTCGGGAAAGGAGGGCAATCTTTTCCTCCCGGTTCGGGTGCTCACTCTCTGAGTACCGCATAATCTCCCTCTCAAGGGCAAAAACGGTGGCCGCAATAAGGTCACGGGCAAGGGAAAGGTCCTGTGATTCCTGTGGCAACAGGACCGGATTGGTTACTGAAAGGATGCAGGGCACATTAAGGTGGAGATCCTCCTCAAGGTCAAAGGAGAGCACCACCTCGCCAGAGCCACCGCAAGGATCCAGAACTTCCCGGATAAAGGTCACAACGTAGTGAGGGACACCGTTTTGGGGCGTATCCTCAACCACCTGGGCAACAATATCGTCCTTGGTCGTGCATCCCAAAGAGGGCACGCGCAGGCGAATACTCTTCTCTCCGATAGCAAGCTCAGAGAGCACAAGAACCCCTGTTTCCTGAGGCGTCAGGGCGTATTGTGCCACAGGCTCTGCACCAACCCAGGGCACAAGAAGCGCTAAAAAGGCACAAACCGCAAGGGCACATTTCCCAAGGAGCACCACGCATTCCCTCCTTTTCCCATTCTATCCTTCCAAGGAACAAAAGACAAGG
>JBDIWL010000243.1:0-2347 GCA_039638315.1 Candidatus Caldatribacterium thermophilum
TATAGGAAGAATGCGGGAGCGTGCGCTTTTCAAAGAACTGAGGCACCTGGAGCAGGAGCTCCTCAAAAGGTACTCCCTTTCGCTCCATCTTCCGGTTTCCTTTGCTTCCCTTTTTGCCCTCACTCTTGGGCGGGAGTATCCGGTTCTCTACGTCGTTCCTTCTGGGGAAGAACGCATCCGGGTCCTTGCGGAACTCAGGGCTTTTGCGGCATTCTTTGACCTTGCGGTTCCAGTTCTTGAGGGGAATCTTGAAGGGACCTTTCGGGGTGTGGTGCTCCAGAAGGAGCTCAAGGAGTGTGCCCAGGGGGTTCTTGTGCTTTCTGTTGCAGATATACGAAAGGATGTGGAGGAACTCTCCTATTTCCTCTCCCATTCGTTCATTCTTGAAAGGGGCGCCCACGTGGACCGGGGTAAATTCCTCGAACTCCTCTTTTCCCTCGGATACGAGAGGGTTGAGTTGGTACGGGAAAGAGGTCAGGTAGCCATCCGGGGAGAGGTGCTCGACCTTTTCCCGCCGCATCTTGAGGAGCCGGTCCGGACGTACTGGTGGGGAAACGTCCTTGAGCGGCTGCGCACCTTCGACCCTGAAACCCAGAGAACAAAAGGCGATTTGGAAAGTCTCTTCATCCCTCCCCGAAGTGGGACATTCCGCATGATTGCTCTCTGGAAAGTTCTGGAGCGCTGGGCAAAGGTTGCCTTCTGGGAGGGGGTTTTCCTCGAGGAGATATCCCTTGCCGTGCCTTATGCGGTGCACCTTGGTATTGAGAAGGGAGAGAAAGTTGCGTTTCCCGTAGAGCGCGTTCCGTCCTTCCAGGGGGACATTGGGGCGTGTCTTCGTTTCGTGCGGGAAGCACAGGGGAGGGTGGTCTTCTTCCTCCCCGAGGAGAAGAGGGTTCCCCTTCTTGAGGTTGCAAGAAGTGAAGGCATTGGGGAGGAAAAGGCGTCTTTTTGCGAGGGCTTTTTGCGAAGAGGCTTCTCCTTTGCCCGGTGCATTTTCCTCGGGGAGGAGGATGTTTTTGGGTACACCTTCACCCGGGGAAGGGAACGCAGGAAATTCAGCCCTCAGGAACTCCTTGCCTCGCTTGCCCCTGGGGATTACGTGGTGCACGAAGAAGAGGGCATTGGTATTTTCCAGGGCCTTCGGGAAATGGTGGTCGGGGGTATTCGCCGGGTGTACCTTGAGATTGCCTATGCCGGCGGGGACAGGCTCTATGTACCGGTGGAGAATGCCCATCTTGTGGAGAAGTACATCGGTGTGGGTGAGGCAAAGCCTGAGGTTCACCGTCTCGGAAAGGACGACTGGAAGAAAACGAAAGAGCGGGTGCGCCGCTCGGTGGAGAAGGTCGCTCGAGACCTTCTTGAGCTCTATGCCCGTCGCACCTTCGAGAGAGGTCACGCCTTTTCCCCCGATACTCCGTGGCAAAGGGAGCTTGAGCTCTCCTTCCCTTTCCTTGAAACTCCCGACCAGAAACGGGCTATCGAAGAGGTTAAGCGGGATATGGAAAGCCCTCGCCCCATGGATAGGCTCGTTTGCGGAGATGTGGGCTACGGGAAGACCGAAGTCGCCGTTCGGGCAGCCTTTAAGGCGGTCATGGATGGGAAACAGGTGGCAGTTCTTGCCCCAACAACCCTCCTTTCTGAGCAACACTACCTCACCTTTACCGAACGGATGAAGCAATTTCCGGTCCGGATTGCTGTTCTCAACCGGTTCCGGAGCCCAAAGGAGCAGGAGGAAATCCTTGAGAAGACCGCACGGGGCGAAATTGATATTCTCATCGGGACGCACCGGCTTTTGCAAAAAGATGTGCAGTTCAAGGACCTTGGGCTTCTCATTATTGACGAGGAGCAGCGCTTCGGGGTCATGCATAAAGAGCACCTCAAGAAGATGCGCACAAACATCGATGTTCTCACCCTCACCGCTACCCCCATCCCGAGGACCCTGTACCTTTCCCTTCTTGGCATTCGGGACATCAGCGTCATTGAAACTCCCCCTGAGGGTCGAAAACCGGTGTACACTCTGGTCCTCCCAAGGAACCTCAAAACCATCGAGGAGGCTATCCGGCGGGAACTTGCACGAGGGGGACAGGTCTTCTACGTGTGCCCCCGAATTCGGGACCTCTTTCAGGTTGAGCGGGAAATCCGGTCCCTTTTCCCGGACCTTCCCCTTGCCGTGGCTCATGGGAGGCTCCGGGGGCGAGACCTTGAGCGCATCATGGAAGGGTTCTATAGGGGAGATATACCCCTTCTCCTTTCCACGACCATTGTGGAGATTGGCATCGATGTCCCCCGGGCCAATACCCTCATTGTGGATTTTGCCCCCTTTTTCGGTCTTGCCCAGCTCTACCAG
>JBDIWL010000244.1:0-2328 GCA_039638315.1 Candidatus Caldatribacterium thermophilum
CAGAGGGCATCTTCGAAAGTCCGAAGAAAGGCCCTGTAGTCGTCCTCAAGGTCCACAGAGAGAATATCCCGGCCGTTTACCCGTCGTTCTCCGTGGTACTCCATGTCGAGAGCTAAAACGGCAAAACCCCTTCGTGCCGCTTCAGGAGCGAAAAAGACGAGGTTCTCTTTTGAGCCCCGGTAATGGTGGAGGAAGAGGAGAGCAGGGTACGGGGGAGGTACAGTTTTGGGGAGGAGAAAGAGAGCAGGGAGGTCTGGCTTGAGAGATATACGAAAGATGGTATATTCCTTGCGTTCCCTGAAAAGTGTGATATTTTCTTCCACAGATGCATCTCCCCTTTCGTATGAAGGATACCACAGGAAAGCCACAGTGGAGAAATTTTTCAAGATATGGTAAGATAAATGGCACCAGGAAGGAAGAGAGGGGATACCAAAAGCAGTGTCTGAAAGCGAGGATCCAGACGAGCGGTTTGTCTTCCCCCTGTGTTTTTGTGGCTTCTACATGAGTGCCGCTTTTTGCCCTCATGCGCTTCGGAGGATGATGTAAGTGGAGTATTTGGGGACTGTTCTCCTCATTCTCCTTCTTGTGAGTATTAATGCCTTTTTTGCTGCCTCCGAGATTGCCCTTATTTCCACCCGAAGGAGCCATCTCCACCTTGCGAAGGGGAAGGGTTCCGAGAAGCAATTTGAAGCCTTACGTCATCTCCTGGAGAATCCAAGTGAGTTCCTGGCGACCATTCAGATTGGGGTAACCATGGCAGGGTTTTTTGCGAGTGCCACAGGTGCTATTTCTCTGGCGAGGAGCCTTGGCAAACGCCTCGAGGGCAGTGGTCTTCCAGTCCTTGCAATTCTTGGGGAGGAAATTGCGGTCATTCTCGTTACGGTCCTTATTTCCTTCGTTACCCTGGTCCTTGGAGAGCTTGTCCCCAAGAGAATCGCTATGGCCCATCCAGAGCGCCTTGCCCTTCTCTCTTCTCGACTCATCTTTGTTCTCTCCCGGGTTTTGCGCCCTGTGGTGGTGGCCCTTTCGGCATCGACGGATTTCGTGTCCCGCCTTTTTGGTGTTACTCAGGAAGTAGCGAGCTCTCTCAGTGACGAGGAACTCAAGCTTTTCATCAGCGAGCAGCGAACGCTCCCCCTTGAGGAGCGACGGCTCATAAGCGAGGTCTTTGAGTTTGGCGATACCTTGGCCTATGAGGTCATGACGCCCCGAACAGACATGGTGTGCATTGAGGAGAATGCGACTCTTGGAGAAGCTCTTGAACTCTCTTTGAAGAGCCACTTCTCCCGGCTTCCTGTATACCGGGAAGACATCGACAACATTATCGGTTTCGTTCACATCAAGGACATGCTCCCAGCCCTTCGAGAGGGGAATCTCGATCGCCCGGTACGGGAAATCATTCGTCCAATCCACTTTGTCCCGACCACAAAAAAGGTTGTGGAACTCCTCCGGGAACTCCAGCAGAGGCGCATCCACATGGCTATCGTCCTTGACGAGTACGGAGGAACGGCAGGTCTTGTGACCATTGAAGACCTTCTTGAGGAACTCGTGGGAGAAATTCGCGATGAGCATGACCGGGAGGCTCCGCCGTACCGCAAGCTCAGTGACCACGAGTACCTCGTGGATGCCTCACTCCCCATAGAGGCGGTGAACGAGTTCCTGGGTGTGGCCATCCCTGAGAGCGAGGAGTCTGAAACTCTTGGAGGACTTGTTATGGAACTCCTTGGGAAGGTTCCCGAAGAGGGCGAAACGGTGCATATCAATGGATACGAAATCAGGGTTGAACGTATGCGGGGAAGACGCATTGCCACAGTACGTCTTACGGTCACCGGGAAGGGGGAGGAACATGGGGAAGCTCATCATAGCCCATGACCTTGGAACAACGGGGAATAAAGCGACGCTCTTTGACCCGGAGGGGAAGATTCTGGCAAGCAGTTTCTTTGGGTACGAGACTTTTTACCCCGATGCCCTGTCTGTAGAGCAGGACCCTGAGGACTACTGGAGGGCGGTTGTTGCCTCAACCCGGGAACTCCTTGAAAAGGCGAAGGTGAGGAAGGAGGACATTGGGGTTATTTCCTTCTCGGGACAAATGATGGGAGCGCTTCCTGTGGACGAGAAGGGAAACCCCCTTGCTCGGATTATTATCTGGGCAGACCGGCGGGGGGTGAAGGAAGTCGAGTGGGTCCGGGAAAGAATACCCGATGAGGAAATATACCGGATTACCGGACACCGCTTGAGTCCTAATTACTCCCTTGCCAAGATTTTGTGGTTTCGGAAGAACAAACCCGAGGTGTACAAGAAGGCCTGCAAGTTCCTCCTTGCCAAGGA
>JBDIWL010000245.1:0-2303 GCA_039638315.1 Candidatus Caldatribacterium thermophilum
TCTTAAGTATTGCCCCTACCCTGCTCTCCTCAAGAATGTGCCCGAGATCCTGCAAGAGCCCATCGGAGACATCAATGAGAGCGATTCGCTCTCTGAGGGACCCCAGGAATCGTCCAACACTGAGACGGGGTGAGGCAGCGAAAAACCTTTCCCGGAGCAACCGGTACTCAGGACACGTATCCCCTTGCGCAGCAAGGAGAAAACCAGCCTTCGCCTCTCCTGGATACCCCGTGACGAAAATGGCATCCCCCGGACGGGCGTTGGAACGAAGGAGAAGGGGACGATCCTTCTCCACCTCCCCAAGAAGGACAAGGTCAAGCACCATCGGACCTCCCGTGCGGGCAAGGTTCCCCCCAACGACCGTGACGCCATGAGAGAGCGCCTCTTGGTGCAATCCCAAAAGGAACTCTTCAAACCAGGAAAAGGGGACATCTTCCCGGAGCACAAAGGAAGTCAGGGCATACCTTGGAACACCACCCATTGCGGCGATGTCACTTAAATTCGCCACAAGAAGCCGCCGACCAAGGAAAAAGGGAGGAATAAGGGTGATTTGAAAATGGGTCCCTTCAACCTGGCTGTCCACGGTGGCGAGAAGGAAATATCCCTCCCGTCCAGGAAGGAAAGCGCAGTCATCCCCTATTTCGGGAAAGAACCTACGAAGGTGAGCGATGATACCAAACTCCCCAAGGTCACGGAGTTCCATGGCGTTTCTCCAGAAAGGCATTGATTTTCTTCCGAAAGAGCGCCGTTGCCTCCCGTACCGAAGGTGCTCCCACAATGGCCGATACCACCGCCACTCCGGCAACACCTGTGGCAAGCACCGCTTCTACGTTTTCCAAAGTAATACCCCCGATGGCTACAACCGGAATGGAAACCGCCGACACGATCTCCCGGAGACGGTCAAGACCTATTGGGGGTCCTGCGTCTTTCTTCGTCGCCGTTGGGAAAACGGTTCCCACCCCAAGGTAATCAGCCCCAAGGCGTTCTGCTTCCTGCGCCTCTTCCTTCGTATCGCAGGAGTACCCAATAATCAGACGAGGAGCAATGCGGCGTGCGTACAAAAGGGGCATATCTTCAGCACCAAGGTGCACCCCATCAGCGCCACTTGCCAGCGCTATGTCCACCCGGTCATTTACGATGAAAAGCACCCCATGGCGCTTTGTGTATTCCCTGAGGAGAAGGGCCTCTTCCAGGAACTCCCGTGTGGAAAGGTCTTTCTCCCGGAGCTGAATCACAGAAGCACCACCTGCGATCGCTTCCTCTACCACCTCGAGATTCGTCCTTTTCTGGATTCTCCGATCGGTAATCACGTACAAAGACAGATCCTTCATGAGAGCACCTCAAGGCGAAGTCGTGCGGCAAATTCGTCCTCCTCAAGGGCATGCAGAGCATCGAAAAGATGCATCCGGAAACTCCCGGGGCCCGCAGAAAGGGAAGCGGCTTTCTCTGCACAGACCCCAAGGAAGCCCAAAGCAGCCACAGACGCAAGAAGCGGATCACCTACTACTCCTGCAAAAGCTCCACAGAGGGAAGTTGCCATGCACCCTGTTCCTGTGACCCTGGTGAGCAGAGGATGCCCATTGTGCACCGCTACCACCCTTTTCCCGTCACTGACAAAGTCCACCGCCCCAGTAACTACCGAAACAGTGGCAAACCGCTTTGCTGCCTCCTGAGCAATGCAGGGACGGTGAGTGTCCTCTTCTTCCGATTCCACACCCCGTACTCGAGAAGAAAGCCCAAGCAGAGCTTTTACTTCTCCTGCGTTTCCTCGAAGAATGGTAACACGAACGTGCTCGAGGAAAAAGAGGGCGCTCTCCGTCCGGAAACGGGTTGCTCCTGCACCCACAGGGTCGAGAACAACTGGAATACCAAGGGCATTTGCCTTCCTTCCAGCTCGAAGCGCGCTTTCCACAACCTCAACAGTCAAAGTCCCGAGGTTCACCACAAGCGCCTGCGCCTGGGCAACCATCTCCTCCACCTCTTCCCGGGCAAAGGCCATAACTGGTAGTGCCCCCAGGGCAAGCATAGTATTGGCGTTGTCGTTAGCTACCACGATATTCGTTATATGGTGCACAAGGGGTTTTTCCCTCCGCACCAGGGAAAGAGCTTCTGCGCACTGCTTTGCAAGGTCCACTACCTTCGCCTCCTCAAAAGAAGGTACACTCCTCCAGGAAAGAGGAAACTCGGAATGGACGCTCCAAAGGTTGGAAGGAACCTGAGAAAGAGGACATATACCCCTACTCCAAAGGCCCAGGATACAACGGCCTCCCAGACGACACGGGGGCAGTTTTCGTAAAAGTCTG
>JBDIWL010000246.1:0-2299 GCA_039638315.1 Candidatus Caldatribacterium thermophilum
ATTGACCCACCCCTGCCCCATCGACAAAGGCAGCCTCATCGAGTTCCCTCGGAATCTCGTTGAAAAAAGTGATGAGAATCCAGGTACTGAAGGGGACGGTAATGACAAGGTGTGCAAGGATGAGCGCCCACCAGGTGTTGATGAGTCGCAGGCGCGAGAAAATGACGTAAAGTGGCAAAGCTGAAGCAATGGGTGGAAGCATACGGATAGAGATAATCCAGGAGACAAAACGCATCCCCCCAATTTTGAATCGGGATACCGCATAGGCCGCAAGGGCAGAGATGACTGTCGCAAGAAGCGCTACAAAAAGAGCCACAACAAGGCTATTCCGAAGGTACGGCGTGATGGTGGCGATGGCCGTTGTGGTACCTCCAAAGAACCCTCCCTCCACCCCCGTGAAGTTCCCCAAGGTCCACGAAGAAGGCCAGAACGTCGGAGGCCAGGTGAACCACTCCTCGCTCTTTTTAAACGCCGTCGTCACAAGCCAGTACACGGGGAAAAGGAAAAAGAAGAGCACCATGGCAACAAGCACGCCCTTCACAAAACCACGAATCCATCGCATCTTTGTCCCCCCTAAAGTTCAAGGGTCTCTTTGAGGCGCAGCACCCGGATAAGGAGATTCACAAGGAGCATCACGGCAATAAGCAAAAGCACGCTCAAAGCCGAAGCGTACCCGATGTCCCAGCCGAAGGACACTCCAACCTTGTAAATGTAGAAGCTATAGGAGTGGGTGCTTGAACCAGGACCTCCAAAGGTCACCATGTACACGATGTCGAAAACCTTCAGGGCATCAATAACCCGAATGATGAGGACGACGAAAATGAGGGGACGCAAAAGGGGGAGCTCTATGTAGCGGAACGCCGCAAAACCACTTGCCCCATCCACAAGGCTTGCCTCCACAACATCCCGGGGAAGGGACTGTAGCCCCGCATAGAGCACAAGAAACACAAAAGGTGTCCACTGCCACACATCGATGAGAATGACCCCAAGGCGGGAAAAGAACTGTGTCCCGAGCCAGGAAACCTTGGGGAGACCAAAGAGGGAGAGGAAGTAGTTGATGGGACCAAACTCGAAATTGTAGAGCATTTTCCAGGCAATTCCTGCAACGACTGCCGGAACCATCATGGGGATGAGGAGGGCGCTCCGGAACACTCGCTCCCCAAAGGTATCCCGAAGGAGGAAGGCAACCGCCAGACCGAGAAGGACCTCAAGGGGCACCGCAACAGCAAGAAGGAGAAGGGTGAAATCAATACTTGACGTTGCCGTACGGTCCCGGAGAATATCCCGGTAATTCGAAAAACCGATGAACTGGGGTTTCTCCCAGGAAGCAAGAGAGTACCGGAAAAAGGACATGTACACCATGTAGCCAAAAGGGTACAGGGTAAGGCCAAGGAGTACCACAAGAAGGGGGAGAATCATGAGAAAGCCCACAAGCCTTTTTCGCCTCTGTGCCACCATATGGACCTCCTGAAAAAGGGGCGCTTGCGCGCCCCTTTTTCTCACTTCCCAAGAATGCGCTTCCACTCGTTAGCCACAAGGTCCAGCGTCTCAATGGAGTTTGGCTGTTGCCCAAGGAGAATCTCAGAGAGCGTCCCCACGAGGATATCCTCAAGGCGGGGTTCTTCAGGAATCCGTGGACGATGCGAAGCGTTATCCAGAGAGGGGATATAGGCTTCTTTAAGCCACGGGGAATCGGCAAGAACTTCAGGGTCCTCGATGACCGACTTTCGAGTTGGACCAATGCGGTACTTGAGCCACTGGATTTTGTCGCCCTCTTTGCTCGTTGCATACTGAATGAAGCGGAAAGCCACTTCCTTGTTCTTCGAAGCAGCGTTAATTCCAAGGCCCCATCCGCCACTCACCGGTGCCCCACCGGGCATAACGGCAACACCAACTTTTTCCTCGAAAGGCTGCAGGGCTGGTGACTCCTTCCAGCTTGCCAGACACGCGGTCCACTGGGGCACCATGGCCACCATGCCTTTTCCAAATGCCTCAAGGGTTTCTCCATAGTCTGAGCCAAGAGGGTCTGGTGCGTACTGCATGAGGTCCATCATATCCTGGAGCGCCTGAACACCCTCTGCGGAGTTGAAAGCCGGAAGCCCATCGGCGGTGAAGTAGTCACCCCAGTCAAGGTCCACTTTCCCAAACTTGGCAAGGCCTTCCTGGCTTCTCCGGTATGGAGCAAAGAAATTGAGGTACATGTAGAAGAGCGTGTGGGTGCGGGGGAACATGAGGGCGATACCGTACTCCGTGGGAGAGTCAGGATTGAACTTCCTTGTGAAGAACCTCGCTACTTCCT
>JBDIWL010000247.1:0-2286 GCA_039638315.1 Candidatus Caldatribacterium thermophilum
CCGGCAATAGCGGCTGATTTCTCAAGCTCTGTGTCCGTTGCCAACCTCTACGATACCCTTGTTTTTCCCACTTATGATGGCGAGGTTGTCCCACACCTTGCCGAATCCTGGGAGGTTTCTCAGGATGGTCTTACCTACACCTTCCACCTTCGAAAAGGCGTGAAATTCCACAACGGGGAGGAACTCAAAGCCGAGGACGTTGTCTTCAGCATGGAACGCCTTCTGACCATTGGTCAGGGGTACAGTTACATTTTTAAGCCCATCATCGAAAAGGTCGAAGCCCTCGACGACTACACGGTTCGTTTCCAGCTCAAGAAACCCTTCGGTCCTTTCCTCTATGCCCTGGTGCGTCTGTACATCCTCAACAAAGACGAGGTCCTTGCTCACATTGAGCCCACTGGTGAATACGGCGAGATGGGCGACTACGGGAAGAAGTGGCTACTCACCCATGATGCTGGCTCTGGGCCCTACATGGTGAAGGAAATGCGTCTTGAAGAGTACCTTCACGCGGTGCGTTTCCCCGACTACTGGAAGCCCCTTGACCCCAACGCTCCTGATGCCTTCAAGTACATTGGGACCACAGAAACTGCCACCGTTCGGACACTCCTCTCCAAGCGGGAACTCGAAATTTCCGATTTCCGGCAGCCTGCAGAGTTCTACGAAGCAGCGAGCAAGATTGAAGGTGTGAAAGTGGCCAAGCTCTTTGGGGGAAGCACCTTCTTCTGCATGATGCACAACCGCAAACCTCCAACAGATGACGTCCACTTCCGAAAAGCTCTGGCGTACGCTATCGATTACGATGCCATTGCCAGTCAGATTTTCCCCGGGGCTCGCCAGGCACAGGGTCCGGTCTCCTTCATTCTCCCTGGCCACAACCCCGAGGTGTACCAGTACAAGCGAGACCTCGAGAAGGCAAGAGAAGAACTTGCGAAGTCGAAATACGCTGGTAAACTCGATGAGTACCCTGTGGACCTTGTCTGGTGTGCTGAAGTTCCTGATGAGGAGAAAGTGGCCCTCCTTATTCAGGCCAACGCTGCAGAGCTCGGTATCAAAGTGAACGTCATCAAAACCCCCTGGATGAAGATTATTGAAGAGGTGGCAACCCCAGAGACCACGGCACACATGTACCTCATTTTTGTTTCACCCCATTACGCAGAAGCTGGCTCCATGCTCCAGTCAAAGTACCATTCCTCGTCGTGTGGCACCTGGGAACAGACCGAGTGGCTCCAGGACCCAGAGCTTGACCAAATGATTGAAGATGCCATTGCCACGGTGGACAAGGAGGAGCGTTTCGCTAAGTACCGAAAGATTCAGGAATACATTGTGGACCTTTGCCCGTCCCTCTTCCTCATTGACCAACCAGAGAACTACGCTTACCAGGACTACTACATCGACTGGACCGCTGCAGAGCGGGCAGAGCGGGGCGAAAAGGTAAATCCCGTCATGGGCTACAATCACTACATGCCTGATATCCGGGTGTACCCCGAAAAGCGGGAAGAGTTGCTCAAGAAGAAGTAATGGGTATAATATGGGAGGCCCAGAAAATGGGCCTCCCATATTTTTCTGAGGCTGGTGAAAAGCGGTGAACTTTTCCCGGTACCTGGTGCGACGGCTTGGGTACTCTGTTTTTGTTCTCATTGGTCTTTCCATTGTGGTCTTCATTATCGCACGTCTTGTTCCCGGTGACCCTGCCCGGGCAGCCTTAGGTCCCCGGGCAACTCAGGAGGCAGTGGAAGCTCTTCGGGCAAAGCTCCACCTTGATAAGCCCATTTACGTGCAGTACTTTTTCTGGCTCCGGTCGGTTTTTCAGGGGGACTTTGGAGAATCCCTCTATACACGTCGGCCGGTTATTGAGGACATCAGAGAGTTCCTCCCCGCGACCCTGGAGCTCGCCCTCTTTGCTGGTCTTTTCATGGCGGTTTTTGGACTCCTCCTTGGGGTTTTATCGGCGCGGTACGCCAACACCTGGGTGGATAACTGCATTCGAGTTCTTGCGTATATCGGCATTGCTACTCCTGCCTTTGTTGTGGCGATTATCCTCATTCTTCTTTTCGGCATGTACTATGAGATTTTCCCCACTATTGGACGTTTGAGTCCAGGAATTGTTGCTCCGCCCCGCCTCACGGGCCTTGTGACTCTTGATAGCCTCTTTTCCGGGAACTTCAAGGCCTTTTATGATGCTCTGAAACACCTTTTCCTCCCGGCTTTGAGTCTCTCCCTGGGAGGCCTTTTCCAGGAGGCGCGAATTACCCGGGCGAGTATGCTCGAGAACGCAAAAAGGGATTT
>JBDIWL010000248.1:0-2279 GCA_039638315.1 Candidatus Caldatribacterium thermophilum
GGACCATTGGAAAGGAGGATGCCATCGGGTTTTTCTGCGAGAATCTTTTCCGCCTGTGTGTGTGCTGGGTATACGATGACACGGCAGCGTCGCTTTGCGAGTTCCCTGAGAATACCAAACTTCACTCCGCAATCAAGAACCGCTATGGTGTATATCCCGTCATCGTTCCATGCATATGGCCTTGTGGTGGTTACCTTTTGCACAAGGTCCTGTCCAGCCATTTCGGGAATTTGCCGCGCCTTCTCAACCAGGGATTCAGGGTTGAGATCCACGCAGGACATTACTGCCCGCATTGCACCCTTTTCCCTGATGTGGCGCGTCAGGGCTCGGGTATCGATGCGTTCAAGCCCCATAATGCCGTGGCGCTTCAGATAGTCATCGAGGCTCTCTTTTGCTCTCCAGTTGCTGTAGAGGGAACTTTTTTCCCGGACAATGAAACCTTCCACCTGGGGTTTGGCTGATTCCACGTCTTCTTCGTTGACACCGTAATTTCCAATAAGTGGGTACGTCATGGTGACAATTTGACCTTTGTAGGAGGGATCGGTGAGGATTTCCTGGTAGCCGGTCATGCTGGTGTTGAAAACGACTTCCCCGCTTGCTTCGCCTACGGCTCCAAAAGCGTAGCCCTCGAAAACCCGTCCGTCTTCTAAGGCAAGCAGAGCCTTCACAGTAACACCCTCTGCCTAATATACCATACCTGTCAAGAGGTCGGGGTTCCTTTCGGGAACGCTTTTGGGGTGGGAAGCCACCCAGTGGTAGTAAAGGCTTGCAGGGAGAAAATAGTGAAGGTAGCGCCAGTTCCGCAAGAGGCGCTTCGCAATGCGGGGAAGGGAGTAGAACTCGCGAAAGACAAAGTTGTATCCCTCTTGGAGTTCTTCAGGCGTCATCTTTGCTGGTTGGTACACCACGTGGGCGAAGTCGTATTTTGACCAGTCGAAGGAAAAGATACGGCCCTGGGCCTTGAACTTCTCAAAGACCTCTGTTCCTGGAAGAGGAGTAAGGATGGAAAACTGAGCGAAGTCGATTTTTGTGTCTTCGATGAACTGCAATGTTCGGCGGAAGACACTAATATCGTCCTCATCAAATCCAAAAACAAAGGATCCTATCACCATGATGCCGTATTTGTGGAAGCGTTCAACGAGTTTGCGGTATTGGTCAACCCGGTGGAAGGATTTGTGCATATCCTTCAAATTTTCCTCATTCACCGACTCAAATCCAACAAAGAGTGCTATGCATCCGCTCTGAGCAGCAAGTTGCAGGAGCCTTTCGTCCTCGGCCATGCGAAGCGTGCCCTGACTCACCCACTTTTTCCTCAGGGGGATGAGGGCCTGAAAGAGCTCTTTTGAGTACGCCGGGTTTCCTACGATATTGTCGTCAAGGAAACCAATCATTCGAACAGGGTACTGCGCAATTTCTCTGACAATCTCCTCAACAGGGCGGTGGCGGTACCTTCTCCCCATAAAGGTAGAAACGGAACAGAATCCACATGCATGGGGACAACCTCTCGTAGTTTGGAAAACGTGCTTGAGAAGGTACCTCCCCCGGAGGAGGTCAAGTCGCGAAGGAGGAAGGCCAGAAAGGGAGGGAAGGTCATCCCTCCGGTAAAAGGGTTGTAGCTCTCCTTTCTCACAGTCTTTAAGGAGCCTTTCCCAGAGACCCTCTGCTTCTCCAATGACAACACTGTCAGCGTGTTCCTTTGCTTCCTCAGGGAGTGCTGTGGGGTGTATACCTCCAAGAACCACCTTCACACCACGTCTTCTGAACTCGTCGGCAATCTGGTAAGCTCGCATTGCAGTTGCGCTCATTACGGTGATCCCCACAAGGTCGTAGGGTTCATCGAAATTCACATCCTCAACACGTTCATCAACGATGCGAACTTCGTGGTGTGCCGGGGTAAGGGCAGCAATAAGCGGAAGACTTGCCTGAGGAAAAGGGACATACCAGGCCTTTTTTTGACGTGGTGCGTTTGGATCTGGGGCAACAAGGAGAATCCTCAAGGGCAACCCTCTTTCTTTACAGTCTTTGAGTCATTATACACCACCTTTTGTGTTACAATGAAGCTATGAGGAAAAGTTTATGGATTGCCTGTACAGTATTCCTTGTGACGCTTCCTTTTATTTGCAGCGCTCAAGAAGTTTTCGGGGGGAAGATTGTCGGTGTCATCACCCCTGTTGTGGAGGAGTTCGTAAGTCGGGTTCTTGAAAAGGCGGAGCGCGAAGGAGTGCAAGGGGTCATCTTCCTCCTCGACACCC
Source organism: Candidatus Caldatribacterium thermophilum (assembly GCA_039638315.1). GTDB lineage: Bacteria > Atribacterota > Atribacteria > Atribacterales > Caldatribacteriaceae > Caldatribacterium > Caldatribacterium thermophilum. The sequence continues at coordinate 2,253 of JBDIWL010000248.1, forward strand.
CAGGAGGTCTCATGGAGTCCATGCGGA
>JBDIWL010000249.1:0-2279 GCA_039638315.1 Candidatus Caldatribacterium thermophilum
CAGAGGAGCACCTTGCTTCCCGCATTCCTGCCTTCTATAAACCTCGTGGTATTCTCCCTGAAGCTATTGTCTTTGGAGCCTTACAGACTGCCTGTAGCGTGAGTGCTCGGGCCCTGGTCGTTTTTACCCATTCTGGTTTTACTGCTTTGATTCTTTCTTCCTTTCGTCCAGGCATGCCTATTCTTGCGCTGACACCTGATGAGGCAACCTATCGGCGACTTGCCCTTGTTTGGGGCGTGCAGCCGGCGCTCTTGAACCTCCCTCATGAGGCAGAAAGTATTATCCTCCTCAAAAGGGCTGAAGAACTTCTTCTTGCTCAGAAAATGGCCTCCTTAGGAGATCCTGTGGTCTTTGTTGCCAGCTCTCCCTTTCTCGGGTACCGTAATCTCGTGCGGCTTCACCGTCTTGGAGAGTCATAGGCCGTACTCTTTCCGGTATACGAGCCCATTGGCCCACTGGATGAATCGGTAAGGATAGATTTCCGGAGGTGCGCTTACCGCATCAAGGAGCTGCACGTCTTCTTCCTCAAGGCGCCATCCAACGCACCCAAGGTTATCCTCAAGTTGCGCAAGTGTTCGTACGCCAAGAATAGGGATGACGTCTTTCTTTGTGAGGAGCCAGTTGAGAGCGACCTGAGAGACCGTTTTACCGTACTTTGTGGCAAGTTTTTTCAGGGTTTCAAGGATACGGAAATTTTTCTCTGTGGCCCGTCGTTCCCAGGCCTCTTCCCAGTCCTTTTCCGCATGAGCGATGCGGCCTTCTTGTGGGAGCGTTCCTGGAGCATATTTTCCAGTGAGGAATCCCCCACCCAGTGGCCCCCAGGCCATAATACTCAGCCCTGCGTCGTAACAGGCAGGGATAACCTCCATCTCGATGTTCCGTTCAACGAGGCTGTATTGCATTTGTGCTGAGATGGGGCGCGGATATCCCCACTTTTCACAGAGCATAACGGTTTTGGCGATTTGCCAGCCAGTGTAGTTTGAGACGCCTACGTATCGGACGTATCCTTTCTCAACAAGAGAAGCAAGGGTGGCGAAAGTTTCTTCAAGGGGAGTTACTCGATCGAAGCAGTGGATCTGGTAGAGATCGATATAGTCGGTCTGCAAACGCTTGAGGCTTTCTTCTACGGCCCGCATAATGTGTTTTCTGTTTGCTCCACAGTCATAAAGACCCTCACCCATCCGGAAGAAGACCTTTGTTGCCAGAACCACATTGTCTCTTTTTCCCTTAAGGGCACGTCCAAGGATACTCTCAGAGGCACCACGGCTGTAAATGTTCGCAGTGTCGATGAAATTCCCCCCTGCCTCGAGGTATCGCTCAAGAATGCGTGCGGACTCGTCTTCAGGGGTTTCTCGACCAAAGGTCATGGTACCGAGGGAAACCTCTGACACAAGGAGACCACTTTTTCCAAGGGTTACGTATCGCATGGTTACCCCTCCTTCACGAATTTTGTAATCGTCCCTCGCAGGAGTTCTTTCTCGAGGAACGTCTCTGCGCTTTCTTCCCGATCCTTGGGAACCGTGAAGGTAATCATTCCCCCATTCCTGTCAAAGAGTACCCCATCTTTTTTTCGAAGCACGTTAAGGAGGCGATACAGGAAAGCGTCGAAGGTATGTGGGGTAGGTATAACGGTGAACTTCGTCTCCTGGGTGTATAGCACACGACCAGAGGCTTCGAGAACTTTTGTTGCCGCATCTCCATATGCCTCAATAAGCCCTCGTATACCGAGTTTTTTCCCTCCAAAGTACCGGGCAACAACAACCATCGTGTCCGTCACCATGAAACGTCGCAGTGCTCCAAGAATTGGCCGACCGGCACTCCCTCTTGGTTCTCCCCCGTCAGAGGCGAATTCCCTATCACCCCGTGGACCGAGGCGGAGCGCATATGCGTAATGGGTAGCCTTGGGGAAACGTTCCACGGCCACTTTGAGCTTTTCTCGACTTTCCTCGAGAGAGTGCACGCAGAAGCTCAAAGCAGCAAATCGGGATCGCTCTCGAACAAGCTCGAAGACCCCCTCCTTCTGGATGACGTAGATTGCTTCCTCTGGCATGTTTACACACTTCCTCTGGGAGTATTTTAGAGCTTTCTGGGGGATGTGGGAATCCCTTCCTTGACAGGGAAAGGGGCAATGCAGTCCCGGAGGAGAGAGAACCTGCCTGTTCGCCAAAAAACTTTCTCGGATTATTGACAAGAAAGGTGTGGTTTTGTCATAATCATAGCAGCTTATATTGAAAACGTTTTTACAAACACGTTGTTTCTTCCTAAAGGAGGGGATGTCC
>JBDIWL010000250.1:0-2195 GCA_039638315.1 Candidatus Caldatribacterium thermophilum
AACGTCCTTGTCGCCCCTTCCTGAAAGGCAGATGAGGATAGTCGCCTCCCGGGGCAAGGAGGGTGCAATTTTCAAAGCGTACGCGATAGCATGGGCACTTTCAAGGGCCGGAATGATCCCCTCAGTTCTCGCAAGGTAACAGAAAGCATCCCTTGCTTCAGTATCGGTTACCGTTACATACTGTGCCCTCCCAGTAGCTGCAAGAAACGCGTGTTCAGGGCCAACCCCGGGGTAATCAAGACCAGCGGCGATAGAGTGCGTCTCCTGAATCTGTCCGAACTCATCCTGAAGGAGAAAGCTCATGCTCCCATGGAGCACACCCTTTCTCCCTCGGCCAATGCTTGCCGCGTGCTTCCCCGTTTCAAGCCCAAGACCACCAGCCTCAACGCCAATGAGTTTCACCTCTTCATGGGGGAGAAAGGCGGAGAATATGCCCATAGCGTTACTTCCTCCCCCAACGCAGGCGATCACATAGTCAGGGAGTCTACCCTCTCGTTCGAGGAACTGTTCCTTTGCCTCCTGCCCGATGACCGATTGAAAGTCCCGCACCATAGTAGGGTACGGATGGGGTCCGACAACAGAACCAATCACGTAATGGGTGGTATCCACATTCCGGACCCAGTCACGCAGCGCCTCATTGATAGCATCCTTGAGGGTCTGGCTCCCAGAGTACACCGGGATGACTTCCGCCCCAAGAATCCGCATCCGGAAGACATTGAGCTTCTGCCGCTCCACATCTACAGCCCCCATGTACACCTGGCACGAAAGGCCAAGGAGGGCACAGGCCGTTGCCGTAGCCACACCGTGCTGCCCGGCACCAGTCTCGGCAATGATGCGTTTCTTACCCATTTTTTTGGCAAGGAGCACCTGCCCCAGGGTGTTATTCAATTTATGGGATCCAGTGTGGTTCAAATCTTCCCGCTTCAGGTACATTCGTGCTCCCCCGAGCTCCTCAGAAAGCCTCGCCGCATAGGTGAGAGGTGTAGGCCGCCCGGCATACGTTCTGAGGTACATGGTAAGCTCTTCACGAAAAGAGGGCTCGTTCCGATAGTACTCATAAGCTTCTTCAAGCTCTTCAAGAGGATGCATGAGCGTCTCTGGTACAAATTGTCCGCCAAACTCGCCAAAAAAGCCTTTTTTCATAGTACCACCTTCCGTTCTACAATCGCAAGAAACTCTTTGACCTTCTCTACGTCCTTTTTTCCAGGTGCTTTCTCCACACCGCTATTGACATCAAGGGCAAAGGGACACATGACCTGGAGAAGATGAGAAACGTTCTCCACCCTTAACCCCCCGGCAATGATAACCGGACGGGGAAGGCGCGCAACAAGAGGCGCAACACGCTGCCACGGAAACTGGACTCCCGTGCCTCCCCTTTTCCCCCGGTACACGGTATCCAGGAGGATATACGATACCCAAGGGATGTACTCCTCAACCCCCTCAGGGAGCACCTCTTCTCCAACCCCAAAGGCTTTGATAACCCTTTTCCCGAGTCGTTCGCAAAAAGCAGGGTCCTCATCTCCATGGAGCTGCACAAGGTCAAGTCCACAGAAATCACGAATGCGCTGCACCTCGCCCAAAGGAGCGTTTTGAAAAACCCCCACGGTGAGAACGCTTCCTCCAAGGCAAGCAACAATCTCCCGAACCCTCTCAGGATGCACGTAACGGGGACTCTCGGGAACGAAAATGAACCCGAGCGCCCAGACCCCAAGATGGGCAATAGCCACTGCGTCGTCTTTTTCTGTTATACCGCATACTTTAACAACGGGCAACGGTTTCTTCCCCCTGGAGTTCACGAAGTTTCCTTGCAGGGTCCCTGGAACTGAGAAGTGACCCCCCAACGAGGAAATTCCGTACTCCTGCCTCAAGGAGTACCTCCACATCCTCACGGGTAGCAATGCCGCTTTCGGCGATAACAGTCACCCCGTCAGGAATAAGAGGAAGGAGACGAAGCGTCGTCTCAAGGGACACCTGGAAGGTGGAGAGGTCTCGATTGTTGATGCCGATAACCCGAGCCTGAGCAAACAGGGCCTTTTCAAGGTCTTTTGCATCATGAACTTCAACAACTGGAGTAAGACCAAGGAGCATAGCAAGCTCCACAAAGTTTCTGAGTCGCTCCTTTGAGACAATGCGAGCAATGAGGAGAATAGCATGTGCACCGGCTTCCTTGGTTTCGTAAATTTGTGTTTCCTCGA
>JBDIWL010000251.1:0-2175 GCA_039638315.1 Candidatus Caldatribacterium thermophilum
GGACTTTCCCTTCTTCCCTGTTGTGGAGACTTCCTCCGCTTTTGAGCTTCCTGGAGAGGTCCTCAAAGAGGCACTCCTTCGAACGTACTTTGCGGTTTCTAAGGATGAAACACGGCCAGTGCTCACCGGGGTCCTTTTTGCCTTTTCAGAGGAGGCTTTTGAACTTGTGGCTACCGATGGGCACCGCTTGAGCCGGAATGTCCTTCCCCTTGCCCAGGGGAAAAAGGCGCAGTACATCCTTCCTCAAAAGGCCATCGGCGAACTCCTTCGCCTCTTGGGAAAGGAGAGTGTGCGCTTCGTCCCGCAGGATGGGAGCGTCCTTTTCCAGGTTGGGAGAACCATCCTCTTCTCCACCCTTATCGAAGGGGAGTACCCCAACTACCGCGATGTCCTGCCTCGGGAGTTCGTGAGCCAGGCCGAGGTCCTGCGGGGGGAGTTCCTCGAAGCCCTGGAGCGGGTTTCCCTCGTCACCTCGGGGGTTCCAGTTGTTGAGGTATCGCTTGGTGCAGGAACCGTTGGGCTCCGGCTCAGTGGGGACCTTGGGATTGCTGAGGAAGAGGTGAGTGGAAACGTCGAGGGAACACACCTCAAAGTGGCCTTCAACGCCCGGTACCTCCTTGAGGCGCTTCGGGTCATGAAGGATGAGCGGGTGACCCTTGGCCTGAGTGGGGAGCTTGCTCCAGCGCGTCTTTCTGGGACGTCTGGGTCTTTCGAGTACGTCCTCATGCCCGTCCGGCTCCAGGGGGTGTAGGAACCCCTGGTGCATTTCGTCGCGGTAACCCTTTCTCGGTTCCGTAACCTCTGGGAAGTTCGGCTTTCCCTGGGCAAGGGGGTCTTTGTGCTCCTTGGAGAGAATGCCCAGGGGAAAACGAATTTCCTGGAGGCTCTTTTCCTCCTTGCCAGAGGCTTTTCCCCTTTTGCCTTTCGTGACGAAGAGCTCATCTTTTTTGGTGCGGAGGCGGCGTCGCTCTCTGCCCGTTTTGCCGAGGGGAATGCGGTTCTCACGCGGCAAGTCCTCCTTCGGAAGAATGGTAAGAGGGAATGGCGCCTGGATGGAAAACCTGAGCGGAAGCGCCTTGCTCTCCCTCTTGTGGGATTTTTTCCAGAGGACCTTGCCCTCGTTGAGGGAGAACCAAAGAAGCGCCGGGATTTTGTGGACCAGGCGGTGTGTTTCCTCTCCCCGAGTTTTGCGGCACTCCTTGGGAAGTACGAGCGAATCCTCACCCAGCGGAACCTCCTCCTCCGGGAAAAGGGGGACAGGGGTCTTGTACACGTCTACGGGGAACAGCTCGTTGCCCTTGGGGTACGGATTGTGGAGGAGCGCCTGCGGTACCTTCGCCTCTTTGCTCCCTTCCTCTCCCAGGCGTACCAGAGAGTTTCTGGGGGTGGGGAGTCCCTTCGGGTGGTGTATGAACCAAAAGGGTACGGCCTGACCCAGGGGGTCAGGGAGGGCCTTGAGAGGGCTCTCAGGGAGCTTGAAGGGGAAGAGTGGGAGCGGGGGATGACTCTTTTTGGTCCCCATCGGGATGAGGTGTCCTTCCTCCTTGGAGACCGGGATGTGCGGGAGTTCTCTTCTTTCGGGGAAAGGAAGAGCGTAGCCTTGGCGCTGCGCATGGCAGAAAAAGCTGTGGTACAATGGATACGGAAAGATGGTGTCGTGTTGCTCCTTGACGATGCGTTCCCGGGACTTGACGCACGAAGAAGGGCGCTCCTTGCTTCGTGCGTTTTCTCTGAGGACCAGGCATTCCTCACAACCACAGAGGAGGACATCGCCCGGGAACTGGAAAAGCGTGGAGCGAGGGTGCTCCAGGTCTGTGGGGGGAAGATTCAGGATGCATAAGCCACTTCCCATTGGGGAAGCTGTCGCAGAGTACCTGAAAAAGCGTGGCCTCCTCCCCAAGGTTCAGGAGTACCAGGCGCTGGAACGTTTCGGGGAGTGGTTTCCAGAACTTGCTCCCCTCTGTCGACCCACGAAAATTGTGAAAGGTGTACTCTTCCTTGAAGTCGCCGATCCTCTCTATACCCTTGAGGTGGAGGGTCGGGTGGAAGCAATCTGCGCTTTTCTCAGAGAAAAAGGAGTCCCGGTCACAACGGCGAAGGTTCGTGTACGTCCGCGAGGTGACGCAAAGTGACGAAGAAAGCGTGTTACACTGCTGATGCTATCCAGGTTCTTGA
>JBDIWL010000252.1:0-2163 GCA_039638315.1 Candidatus Caldatribacterium thermophilum
AGGCCACATCCCCCGTCGTCCCATCGAGAATCTTCCCCGGGGTGTGGGCAAAACGATCCCAGATGCTCTCTCCTTTCCCGTCCTCGTTCCAGGCCCCTTCAATTTGGTACGCTGCGGTGGCTACACCAAAGAGGAAGTCTTTCGGAAAGAAACCAAGGTATCCCATGTATATCCTCCTTCCGCTTGGGCATTGTCGCCAGTTCCCTTTAAAAGGATGAGAACACTTGAAACAGGAGGTGTTTCTTGATGCCGCCAGTTGTCGTTGTCGAACAGCCAAATCGGCTCCGTATCCGTGTCCAGATTGGGGAGAATCCCGACAACGGGCGACCCCTCACACGGACTCTGTCCTTCCGGGTGAAGGAGAACGCCTCATACCAGGATATTTACGATGTTGCCCTTGCCCTTTCAGGGCTTCTTGCCTATCCAGTGTTCGATATCTCCCTTACCGAGAACAAAGTCCTGACTGAATAGGGAGGTGTAACCGGTGAGCAAGGTTCTCGTTATGGCCTTCCGGAACGAAGAGGGACAGGCATTCCGGATTCGGCTCCGGTACCCTCGGGAAAACCTCAACTCTGAGGAAGTGGCACAGGTTATGGACCTCATCCTTGCCCGGAATATTTTTGCCACTCCAGGCGGGGACCTCGTTGAGAAAATCGGCGCACAGATTGTTGCGACAAACACTACCACCCTGTAATGGAGGAGGGGCCAAGAGGCCCCTCCCCTTATGGTGTGATTTCCTCAAACTCCAGCGCCGTCTTCTCGTTCATCTCCTGGAGAATTCGGGTGTTTTCCTCACCTTTGTCAGGAAGGGCAAGATAGTACGCCTCCTCCCCCCGCACCTTGTAGAGGCGGACACTCTCCCCAAGGTCCTTTGCTTTTGCAAAGGCCTCATCTGAAGACCCGCATACGAGCACCCGGCCTCCTGCCTTTGCGGCAAGGTCCTTGAGGTCCTTCATCTGCCACCCCTTCAACGCCTCCACCTCCTCCCCTCTATTGTACCGCTTTCTCAGCGGAGCGTGGCAACGACCTCTTCAGGGAGGACTTTTTGGACAATGGCGGCAAGGTCAATGAGGCCATTGGAAACACAGAGCGAGCGGCTCACGTAGCTCCAGGGTTTTCCCGAGAGTTCCCGTACCATGCCCCCGGCTTCTTCCACAAGGCATACCCCGGCGGCAACGTCGTAAAAGGATATACCAAGCTGCAGGTACCCCTCGCACCGTCCACAGGCGACGTAGGCAAGGCCTAAAGCGGCGCTACCAAAAGAGCGCAGTGCCTGGCACTCCCCAAGGAGGTACCCATAGATGGGAGCCATGACCTCGAAACGTCGCTTCGTGTGAGGGAAACCAGTGATGAAAATCGCCTCATGGAGCGTACGTACTGCGGAGACTCGGATTGGCTCCCCATTGAGGAATGCTCCTTTTCCCCGAAGCGCCCAGAAGAGTTCTCCAAGCGCTGGGGCAAAGAGTACTCCAAGGATCGGCTGGCCCTCGAGGAAGTAGGCGATGGAGACGGTGTAGAAGGGGAGGCCATGGACGTAGTTACTCGTTCCATCTATAGGGTCGATGACCCAGGTGTGAGAGAAGTCTTTGAGGGGTTCCCCACTCTCTTCTCCCCAGACCGTGTCCTCTGGAAAGGCTTCTTGGAGCGCCTTAGCAATGCGTTTCTGTGCTTCCTTATCGACTTCGGTCACCACGTCAATAGGGCTTGATTTGGTCTCCACGCGCCCGAGATTATGGGTGCGGGAGAGGATGAAAACCCCAACATCCTGGGCAATCCTTTTGGCAACTTCAAGACGTTCTTCAAGCACTCTGTCACTTCCTTTCATGCTCCGAGGTACGTTCCCATAGAGCGGGCAACATCAAGAAGGGGTGAGTCCAGGGGAACGGTTTTCAGGCAGGCGATAGCCTCTTCAATCCGTGCAGGGACGATGTCCTGACCCCGGACCGCAGGAAAGTACCCAAAGGCTTCCTGGGCCACAAGGTCAACCGCCTTTGCCCCAAGGCGCGTGGCGAGGACCCGATCGAAGGCCGTGGGCGAGCCGCCTCTCTGGAGGTGTCCAAGAATCACCACCCGGGTCTCAAGACCCGTTTTCTCTTCAATCACCCGTCCCACGACATGGCTCACCCCGCCAAGACGAATCTGGTCGTGGCTCTCTTTCACGAT
>JBDIWL010000253.1:0-2158 GCA_039638315.1 Candidatus Caldatribacterium thermophilum
GAGGGGATCGCTGTGGTACATTTCAAGGCGATGGTAGTCCCCCTTTGTGAGGCGCACCACCCGCCCTGCAAAGAGGTCAATGGCTGGAATAAGAAGCATTGCTATCGATGCTCCTCACCCAGTTCTCAAGGAACTTCATCCCCCAGGTTGCGCTCTTCTCCGGGTGAAACTGAACCCCCCAGAGGTTCCCGACGTTCACCACAACCGGTATGGTCACATTGTAGTTGCAGATACCCACAACACACGACTCATCCTCAGGAAGGACGTAGAAAGAGTGGGCAAAATAGAAAAAGCGACCCTGAGGGATATTTTCAGTAAGCGGTGTCGGCCGCTTAAAGTAGATCCGGTTCCAGCCCATATGGGGGATTTTCGTCGTTGGGGGGAGCTTACGCACTTCCCCCGGGATGAGACAAAGACCCTTTTTCTTTGGAGCCTCCTGGCTCCGCTCAAAGAGGAGTTGCAACCCAAGGCAAATACCAAGAATCGGCTTCCCGTCCTCAAATACTCGGCGAAGTAGAGGAACGAGCTGGTTTTTCTCCATATTCTCCATAGCTTCTCCAAAGGAGCCAACACCAGGGAGGATAATGGCCTCCGCAGCCTCAAGGCGGGCAGGGTCATTCGTTACCTCGACAGTTTTTCCAAGACGCTCCAGAGCCTTCGAGACACTGCGGAGATTGCCGATTCCATAGTCCACAATGGCGATCATGACCACCCTCTCCTACAGAATTCCTTTGGTTGAAAGAAGTGCATCTCCCACAATCTGCGTCGCTTCATGAAGCGCCCGTCCAATAGCCTTAAAGAGTGCCTCAGACGCATGATGCGCATTCTTCCCCCACCATATTTTAGCATGGAGCGTGAAACGTGCGGAAGAGGCAAAGGCCCGGAGAAACTCCTCAAGGAGCACAACTTCAAAGTTCCCAACCCTCGTTTCCAAAGGAAAAGGAGTCTCGTACACAAGGTACGGACGACCGCTGAGGTCAAGAACCGCCATCCCCAGAGCATCATCCATCGGGATAAAGGCCTCGCCAAAGCGGCGAACGCCTTTTCTATCCCCAAGACAGGTGTGCAGCGCCTCCCCAAGAACAATGCCCACATCCTCGACTACGTGGTGGTTATCGACATGTCCCATATCCCCTTCCGCCCGAAGGGAGAGATCCCACCCCGCGTGAAAGGCGAGGGCTTCAAGGAGATGGGGAAAGAAGGGGACATCAAGGGAGATAGCGATACGTCGCTCGCCTTCAAGGCGCAAAGACACCTCAACGTCCGTTTCTTTCGTTGTCCGCCGAAGATGGGCTTCCCGAGCCAGCTTCCATCACCCCTCTCTATTCTACAGGAAGCTGTTTCTCTCGTCGAGGGGAGAGAAATTTTTCGGGGAGTCTTTCCCCCCACCCCCCTTCTATGCTAAACTCAAAAGAGAAGAGGGGGTATCGACGCATGGCCAGAAGCGACATCAACTATTTTTTTGGCATCGGTAACCTCACCAGAGACCCCGAACTCCGGTACACCCCCCAGGGGACACCGGTATGCCGTTTCCGTATGGCCATGAACCGACGGTACCAGGGGAAAAGTGGCCCGGTCGAGGAGGTAACCTACATCACCGTCGCTGCCTGGGCAAAGCTTGCCGAACTCTGTGCCCGGTACCTCCACAAGGGAAGCCGGGTGGCCGTTGTGGGGTCACTGCGCTCAAGCTCCTGGGAGGACCGAAACGGTGGCAAACGAACCTCCTATGAAATCCGCGCTGAAAGCATTCAGTTCCTGAGTGCTCCGAAAGACGTATCTCCAGGTGACGAAGAGGTCATCGATTTCTCCCCAGAGATTGACGTGGAGCACTTTGCCACCTTTGCAGGTGGAGAAGGCGAAGAGCCTCTGGGAGACTTTGAAGACATTCCGCCGCAGGACGATGAAATCGCCGAAGATATTCCTTTTTAGCGTCATACTCCTTTTTCTGTTTTTGGGAACTTCCCTTGAAGCCCAGACTGTAGTGACCATTGACGGGCAACGCATCGAGAGCAAAGCTCGCCTTGTCACCAGAAACGGCACGGTGTACGTGGCCATTGAGGACCTCCTCAAAGACATTGGGGGTATTGCCTACTACTCCCCCATCATGAAAAAGGCCAACCTCAAGTACGGAAAGTTCTCCTGGGTCCTCTCCCTCGAT
>JBDIWL010000254.1:0-2146 GCA_039638315.1 Candidatus Caldatribacterium thermophilum
TCCCGGGTCGACCGAACACAGAACACCGTGGAAATCCTGTTCCAGAACTGTGCGCTCGGAGATGTAGCAACCTCTATCCCCATTGGTGATGCAAGAGTGGGTACCGTCACACTACGGAGGCAAAACGGAGGCGTCCAGGTGACAATCGCCTTCAAGGGGGCCATTCAGGTCCGAGAGGGAAAGCTCGATGGGGAAAACCCAAGGGCGTACTTTGATGTTGTGAGCCTTGTGGAGGTCCAGGAAACACCGCAGATTCCCCCCTCCCCCTCTCCTTCTCCTCGTCCGAGACCATCGCCGTCTCCTGAGGTCAGTCCAAGTCCTTCCCTTGAAGTTGTGAACCGCAACGTTGTCGTTCTCGACCCCGGGCACGGAGGCAATGACCCGGGGTGCGTCCACAACGGGTACCGGGAAAAGGACATTGTTTTGGCCATTGCCAAAAAGGTGAAGGGCATTCTTGAGTCCCGGGGGTACACGGTGTACATGACCCGGGAAAGCGACACCTACCCCACTTTTGATGACCGGTACAACCTTGCCAACAGCAAGAATCCCTTCGTCTTTGTAAGCATCCACTGCAACGCCTCACCCAACCCAAGGGCAAGTGGCGTTGAGGTCTTTGTGGGTGGCACAAAACCACGGGGCGAGGGAGCCCTCGATGTGGCCACCCGGGAAAACGCCAAGTTCCTTGCCGAACAGAGTGCAGTGCTTTCGAACCCCAATAAGCTCGCTTCCATTTTTACCTCGGCATACTACCTGAAGAGTCGCGAAGCCAGTGCGAGAGTCGCCGAACTCATGGGGCAGAGGATAGCCCAGCGGACAGGTCTTCCCAACCGCGGCGTCAAAGAGGCTCCCCTGGTCGTCCTTGGACACATGCTGTATCCTGCATGCCTTGTGGAAGTTGGTTTTTTGAGTAACCCCGATGAGGCGAAGAAACTCGCCTCTTCCTCTTTCCAGGACCGAATCGCCCAGGGGATTGCTGATGCTATAGAAGCCTTTGCCAAAAGCCCTGAGCTTACGAAACTCCTTGGAGGGTAACGATGGAGGAATTCCGGTACCGGAGAAAAAAGAAGCGAAAGAAACGTTCCTTTTCCTGGCAGGCAATACTCTACATTCTCCTTGGAGTTCTCCTCTTTTTCGGAGTGGTGTACGGTGGAGAGTTGCTCCTTCGAATACTCCGCCCCTCTCCATCGCCTACACCCCGTCCCACAGGGGTTACCACCCTGCCTCAAGAGAACACCATGGAAGTCGTTGTGTACTTTGCAAACCCGGACTTCACCGCCCTCGTTGGGGAGAAACGACGCATTGTGAAGGATGAACGGTACCTCGAGCGAATTCTCGAGGAACTCCTCAAAGGCCCAGAGAACAAAGACCTCTTCAATGCTATACCCAAGGGAACCAAGCTCAACGCCGTGTTTGTTGAGGGGAACACGGCATATGTTGACCTGAGTTCTGAAATGGCTAAAAACCAGTCGGGAGGAACATCTCAGGAATTTTTAAGCGTTTACGCCATCGTGGATACCCTTACCGCTTTCCCGGGCATTGAGCAGGTCAAGATTCTCATTGACGGAAAAGAGACCCAGACCCTCTGTGGCCACATCGATATCTCTGAGCCTCTGCGAAGGGACGAAAGAATCATTGCAAAAGTTCAGTAGCTTCCGGGAGCTTGGAGAGTACCTGAAAGGTGTAAAGGGGAGGACATCGATGCGGAGCGATGGACGAAGGCCAGATGAACTCCGACCGATAAGTGTTGTGCGAAATTACCTCAAGTATGCGGAGGGTTCGGTATTCATCGAAGCGGGAAATAACCGTATCGTCTGCGCCATATCGGTGGAAGACCGGGTGCCCCAGTTCCTCCGGAACACAGGCCAGGGCTGGATTACCGCTGAGTACGCGATGCTCCCCCGAGCCACCACCACCCGCAACATCCGCGACGCAGTGAAAGGGCAAATCGGTGGACGAACCCATGAGATTCAGCGCCTCATTGGTCGAGCCCTGCGCTCGGTGGTGAACCTTGAGAAACTTGGCGAGCGAACGATACTCGTTGACTGCGATGTGATTCAGGCCGATGGTGGCACAAGAACCCTCGCCATAACCGGCTCTTTCATTGCCCTTGTGGACGCACTCTGGCGGTTCCTCGATACAGGAGTCT
>JBDIWL010000255.1:0-2103 GCA_039638315.1 Candidatus Caldatribacterium thermophilum
CAGACTCCTTGCACTCCTTTTCGAAGCTGATGAAGTGACCATCATCGGAGGACGGGCCATCAATCCTGCCCATCAGAATCCAAGGCTTTCTGGGGAACTTTCCCTCAAGGCGAGAATTCTTGAAGAGATTGCCGAGGAGCTTCGGAAAAGGGAAAAAGTTGTGCACCTTGAGTACTGTTAGTGGAGGTGAGGGTAGTGGAAAAACCTACGCACGATGTTGCCCTGGGCCGAAGTTTTGAAAAGGTCAACGCTATTCTTGAGAAACACAGGTACGATCCTTCAAACCTTATTGGCATCCTCCAGGAAATTCAGGAGGAGTACCGCTACCTTCCGGAAGAGATTCTCACCTATGTGGCCACTGCCTTGCGAGTTTCCCCGGCGTATGTTTACGGGGTAGCAACCTTTTACGCCCAGTTTTCCCTGGAGCCAAAGGGGAAGCACATCATTCGGGTTTGCGATGGTACGGCATGCCATGTTAAGGGGTCCGAAAAAGTCCTGAAGGCGATACGGGAGTACCTTGGTCTCCGGGAGGGCGAGCACACAACACCCGATTTGCTCTTCACCGTAGAAACAGTAGCCTGCATTGGAGCCTGTGCCCTTGCTCCAGCGCTCATGGTGGATGAAGAGGTCCACGGGCTTATGGACGAAGAAAAGGTACGAGAACTCCTTGATTCGTATATGTCGAAAGAGGAAGGAGAGGCGTCCAATGGTCTTCAGGGACAGAAGAGAGCTTGAAGCGCGTGTCGAGGAACTCAAGGCGCAGTATGCGGGGAAACGGCGTGTCCTTGTCTGTGGAGGTCTTGGGTGTCTGGCCAAAGGTGCCCAGGCTGTTTTCGAGAGGTTTCAGGAGGTTCTTGCTCAGGAAGGGTTGCATTGGACCGTGGTCAAGGGCGATGACCACAAGGATACCCCACAGCTTGCACGCACTGGTTGCATGGGACTTTGCGAGGCGGGTCCTCTTGTAACCATTGAGCCCCTGGGCATTCTCTACCTCCGAGTTACTCCAGAAGACGTTGCCGACATTGTGGAACTCACCCTGAAAAATGGTGTCATCGTTGAGCGCCTCGTGTATCAGGAAGAACGCAATGGCCACATACAGCGATGGCCCCTCATGAAGGACGTTCCCTTCTACAGGCGACAGGTGAAAATCGCTCTCCGGAACTGTGGAAGCATCGACCCGGAGAATCTCGACGAGTACTTAGCTCGTGATGGGTACCTGGCTCTTGCGAAGGTCATTACCGAAATGACCCCCGATGCGGTTATTGGAGAGGTTATGAAGTCTGGCCTCCGGGGTCGTGGTGGTGGAGGTTTTCCGACAGGTCGAAAGTGGCAGTTTGCCCGCATGGTGAAAGCGGACCAGAAGTACATCATCTGCAACGGGGATGAGGGTGACCCTGGAGCTTTCATGGATCGAAGTGTTATGGAAGGGGATCCCCACTCGGTTATCGAGGGTATGGCTATTGCCGGGTACGCCATAGGCGCAAGCGAAGGGTACATTTACGTTCGGGCGGAGTACCCGCTTGCTGTGAAGCGGCTCCGCAAGGCGATTGAGGATGCCCGGAAGGCAGGACTCCTGGGGCAGAATATCCTTGGGACCTCCTTCTCTTTCGATGTCCACATCCGTGAAGGCGCAGGGGCCTTTGTGTGCGGGGAGGAAACCGCACTCATCGCCTCCATCGAGGGGAAACGGGGCATGCCCAACCCCAGGCCACCGTATCCGGCGCAGAAAGGGCTCTGGGGGAAACCCACCGTCATCAACAACGTGGAGACGCTGGCCAATGTCCCGGTGATTATCCTTAAAGGTGCGGACTGGTTCCGTTCTTTTGGGACCGTCACAAGTCCAGGAACGAAAACCTTCGCTCTGGCAGGGAAAATTAAAAACACAGGCCTTGTTGAGGTTCCCATGGGTATTACCCTCCGGGAACTCATCTTTGAGGTTGGTGGGGGTATCCAGGGCGATAAACAGTTCAAGGCGGTACAGATTGGTGGTCCCTCAGGAGGATGCCTTACGGAGCACCACCTTGATCTCCCTGTGGACTACGACTCCCTCTGTGGGGCAGGGGCTATTATGGGTTCTGGTGGGCTCATCGTTCTTGATGAGGA
>JBDIWL010000256.1:0-2077 GCA_039638315.1 Candidatus Caldatribacterium thermophilum
TAACCTCTCCTGAGGAAAGCGACCGATACGTAAGAGAAACGCGTTTTCGTTTCCGGATAGCTTCAAAAAGAACGCCAAATGCTTTCCCAATATCCACACGGGGACGAAGAACCGACACAAAAGGGGAAAGCATCATGCTCAAATCCGCAGTGCTTTCAAAGGGTGCAGGGAGGAACTTTTCAAGTTTCTTCCGAAGGCTCAAAAGAGCACTTTCCAGAGGAGTACCGACAAACTGCTCAAGAACGTTGAGGAGAATAAAAAGGGAAAGGACCTCCCCATCGGTGAGTTCGGGAAAGGGGAAATCCCAGGGTTCTGTGAAACAGTACCCTTTCTTCTTCCGGTCGAAAACAAGCGGAGCTCCAAAGTCGTCCCGCAGAAGGCTAAGGTAACGGTATACCGTACGGGGGCTCACCTCAAGAAGATTGGCAAGATGCCTTGCATCAGGGAATGTGCCACGCTGAATCTCTCGAGAAAGGCGGTATAACCTGAAAAGGAGTGAGCGCCTCGTTACGAAAGCATCGTCCTGAAAGGCATGATCCCCTCCTCCGTGGTCTCTGGACTATTATACCTCTTCCACTACATACTCCTTCTCTCCCAGACCGATCTCCACGGCGTAATCTATCTGGCGCTGCCAGAGGGCTTCCGGGTGCACAGCAAGGAGCTTATCCTCTCCAGGAGGAAGAGGTTTCCCGAGCTTTGAGGACGCAAGACCCTCAGCTTCTTTGATAAGGTCTCCCGAAGCCTGGTCTATAGCGACGATATCCGTGGAAGCAAGGATACCAATATCGGGAACAATGCTTGCGTCGTGCCATGGGGCACAGTCACAATCGGGACTGATGTCCAGGAGGAAGTTCACAAAAGCTGCCTTCCCCTTTTTATCCTTCAGCGCTCCGTAAGCGTACTCCACCATTCGCTCCTGAAGCAGTTCACTTTTTGCCGACCAGGAAGCATCGATAGCCCCAGTGGGACAGTAGAGGAGACATTCAGCGCAACCAATGCAGAGTTCTGCTCTGACCTTTGCTTTGCCATTCGCATCGAGGAAAAGAGCTTTAGGAGGACAGTGGGTAATGCACCGTTCACAACCGATACATTTTTCCTCCTTCGGTGCGGGGAGAAATGTCCCACCATGCTGCATTTGTTTTCCTATCCGCGAGGCGCAGCCCATGCCCACGTTTTTCAGAGCTCCACCAAGACCCGCCTCGATGTGCCCCTTGACGTGGGTGAGCACGAAGAGGAAATCGGCTTCAAGAATGGCTGAAGCAATGGAAACCCTGCTAAAGTGCTTCAAGTTGACCTCAACCCATTCGTGGTCCCTCCCCCGCAGACCATCAGCGATGATGACCGGCGCAGGCACAGAGGGGTAACCAAATCCGTGAAACAGAGCTGTTTCGACGTGGTCCACAGCGTTATGCCGGAACCCTGTATAGAGCGTGTTGGTGTCGGTAAGAAAGGGTTTCCCACCCATATCCCGGATACCTTCAACGACAGCCCGGACAAATACTGGACGTAAGAAGCCGTGATTCCCCCGCTCCCCAAAATGGAGCTTTACGGCAACGAGATCTCCGGAAGAGATTTTCCCCTCAAGGAGTTTCTGAGTACATTTCTTCAAGCGGCCAAGAACCGTGTTCTGCTCGTTTTCTGCCCGAAGGCGTATCAGGTACACTTTCGAGGCCATGCGAGAACCCCCTTTCCTGTTCCTCCAATCATAGGGGAAACCGCGGGGGAAATCAATACATCAATATACTAAATGCGAAAGCGCACCTCTTTTGCCCCTGTGGTGCGGGTATCCGCAGGCATCTAACTCCAGGTTGATGAACCTGTGGAAGCAGGGACCAGAAGCCCGGCACTCAGTCAGAGAAAACAATGGGTCCAAGGTACTCTCCATGGGTGCACAGAACGGCTTCATTGGTCGACCCGGCAATTGTTTCGTACGTTGTTACTCCAAGAACGGTACAGCGAAGCTGCAGCCTATCACCCTCAATCGGTACCCTCCCGGTTTTTGTGAATCCAAGAATGTAGGCAACACCAAGCGTACTCCCGTCACTCAGAAGGGCTACCCAGAGTGTCCCTTCGTCAA
>JBDIWL010000257.1:0-2071 GCA_039638315.1 Candidatus Caldatribacterium thermophilum
ACTCAATATCGCAGGTATTGAACCGGAACGCCTGGCGCTCCCGTACCCCTCAGGAACCTTGGTAGGTGCAGTATCCCGGGAGTTTGCTGAGGAACTCGGATGGAAAGGGCAGGTTTTCGTCGCCACCGGAGGGCATGACCAGCCCTGTGGTGCCCTGGGGGCGGGAGTTATCGCCGAAGGTCTTGCCATGGATGCCACAGGGACGGTGGAGTGCATTGCCCCGGCTATCCCCCACTTTGTCCGGGGAGAGGCCATGTGGCGGAACAACCTCTGTTGCTATCACCACGCATTCCCGGGACTCTACACGACTCTGGTGTACAACTTTACAGGAGGTGTCATCCTCCGCTGGTTCCGGGACCAGTTTGGGGAAAAGGAGAAGGAGATGGCGGAACGCCTCGGCAAGGACGCCTATGAGCTCCTCCTTGAGGGACTCCCGGAAGGTCCCACGAATCTCCTCGTCCTTCCCCATTTCACCATGACAGGAACGCCGTACTTTGACAGCCATTCCTCTGGCATGGTCGTCGGTCTGAGCCTTGGCACAACGAAAAAGGAGTTCACCAAAGCCCTCCTTGAGGGGGTGAGCTACGAGATGAAGTTCAACCTCACCCTCCTCAAGGAAGCGGGGATTCGGGTCGAGCGCCTTCGGGCTATTGGCGGGGGCGCAAAGAGCCCGGTGTGGTTGCAGCTTAAGGCGGATATGTACGGCATGCCGGTTGAAACGCTTTCCGTCTCTGAAGCGGCGTGTTTTGGGGCAGCGCTCCTTGGACGAAAGGCGAAAGAGGGCATTGCGGATTTTGCGGCTTTGGTGAACGACCTCGTTCGGGTGCAGCAGGTGTACGAGCCGAATGCGGAAAGGGCGAAAATCTACGAGGAGCGCTTCACCGTGTACAGGCGTCTGTACCCGGCGCTCAAAGAGGTCATTTTCCAGGGAGGTAAAACCTTATGAAGGCAGCGGTTTTCCACGGTCCAGGGGACATAAGGGTGCAGGATGTTCCAGAGCCCCAGGTGGGGCCAGGAGAGGTCCTCATCCGGGTTCATGCCTGCGCCATATGTGGGACAGACGTGCGGATTTTCCAGTTCGGCCATCCCCATGTGCATCCCCCGCAAATCACCGGACACGAGATTGCTGGGGAAATTGTCGCCGTTGGGGAGGGTGTTGAGGGGTACAGAGTGGGGGATAAGGTTGCGGTCATCACCGTTATCTCCTGTGGGAGGTGCCGGTACTGCCGCCGGGGTCTGCAGAACCTCTGCCCTGAACAGCGGTACATCGGGTACCACTACCCCGGGGGTTTTGCCGAGTACATGAAAATGCCCCGGGAAGGGGTGGTGCGGGGGAATCTCCTTGTCCTGCCGGAGGACATGGACCTTCTTGAGGCAAGCCTCATTGAACCTTTGTCCTGTGTCGTCAACGGGCAATCGTACCTCCACATTGGTCTTGGGGAAACGGTGCTCGTCATTGGTGCTGGACCTATTGGGTGCATGCACGTGGCCTTGGCACGAAACCATGGAGCAGGAAGGGTCTTCCTTGCCGATATTTCCGATGAGCGCCTTGCTCTTGCCCAGAGAGTCCAGGCTGATGCGTACATCAACCCCGAGAGGGAAAACCTTAAAGAGCGGATTCTTGCGCTCACCGATGGTCTTGGGGTGGATGTGGTGATTGTTGCGGCCTCTTCTGGAAGTGCTCAGGAAGCGGCTCTGGAACTTGTGGCACCCCAGGGACGTATCAGTCTCTTTGGAGGGTTGCCAAAGGATAAACCCACCATAACCTTTAACAGCAACATCGTGCATTACAAGGAGATTGGGGTGTTTGGGGTCTTTGCCTCCCATGCCTCCCAGTATGAAGAAGCAGCCCGGCTCATCCACGCTGGGAGAGTCCCGGTTCGAGACCTCATCACCCACGTTCTGCCCCTTGAGCGCATTGTGGAGGGTATTGAACTTGTGAAAAGTGGCAAAGCCTTGAAAGCGGTGATTTCCCTTGTGTGAGGTGAAAAGTGGTGCATCCCCAGCCGTTACTTGACAAGATTGCCATCGTAACGGGGGCGGCTTCCGGTATCGGGAAAGGCATTGCGGT
>JBDIWL010000258.1:0-2066 GCA_039638315.1 Candidatus Caldatribacterium thermophilum
GCGTTACAAAGTTTTCCGAAAAATGTTCCATGGCCTCGGTGAGGTCTTTCTCTGTTTCTTCCTGGAGGAGGTGCCGTTTCCCCCCTTTGAGTACGATGCGGATGGGTTTTCGGGGAACCCCAAGGCCAATTTCGACCTCGGGGCACACGGGGAGGAATTCCACATAGGGCTTCAGGGCAGAGACGAAAGGATCATCAATAATGGCCCCATCGTACCGGCAGGGGGCAAAGCCGAGGCATTTGCTCACCACGACCCTTGGTCTCGGAAAGGTTCTCGTCCAGAAGGTTGCACCACGCATTGCTTTCCCCATATCAGACTGGATTCTCTATGGCTCCTGCAAAAAGGAGAGCCCCGGTCCGCTCATCTCGAATGCAGAGGAAGAACGGATGGTCCACCCGCATGGTGAAGCGGTCAAGGGGAATAGCGGTGATAGCAATGACTCCTGAGCTCACCCCTGCAGCTTCTGTTCCTTCTTCGTTCACCTCAAGGAAAGTCTTGTGCCGTACCTCGCTCAGGTAGGCGTTGTACGCTGGGGATACGGGGAGCATGCCGCTTAGGTCTGCCCCGTATGGGTCGAAGGCGCGCACAATCCCCAGTTCCCCAAGGACATCGTTCATGGTCTTCTCAAAGGTGACCCGAAGGCGGGGAAGGAAAATCTCTCCCTCCTTTTCCCGCATGGTGCTTATGAAAGTGCTGAGGCTCTTTGCATCCAGAGTTGCAAGGAGTTCCCAAAGACCATCGCGCTCCTTGGGAAGGAAAATGTACATACTCAGGAGTTTTTGCGTATAGGGCAAGCGCACCGCCTGGAATGTCTCCGTCTCAAGGTACAGGAACTTCCCCTGCTGCCACATGGTGGGGACGTTCTTGACGCCCTGGGGTGTTGCAAAGGGGAGGTCCTGTGTACGCCCGGGGTCAAAGGCCGTTTCCCATGTTCCCTTGAAATACGTGGCGTTGAGGAGGACGAGAATGGCGTTTGCCGGTAGAGTGTCGAGGATGCGGTCTACAGTTCCTTGTGTTTTTGTGCGTACCCAGTCGTTGATTCGGGAGAGGGTTGCCGGATTGGCGAGGTCAACTGTGTACCCCTCTGCCTGGTAGAGGTCCTGTATGGCCCTGAGGTACGCTTCGTAAAAGGGCATATCCTCTTTCGCCCAGAGGGAATTCGCCGTTTTCAGGGCAGTGCCGGGGATAGCGAGGTTCAGGGAGGCAACGAGTTTCTGGTTTTCCCTATCCACCCCCTCACCGAGGCCAGAAACTCCGAGGGCATCGTAGATTTCCTTTTGCGTTTCCCCCCTTGCTCCATGGGCAATCATGGCGAGGCAGATTTCAAGGCTTGCCGGGGAAAGGAAAACGTTCCCCCCTTCCCTTTGCCAGATTGTGCGCAGAAGCTTCAGGCCAAAATCATGCATTCCCAGGATAAAGCCCGTATCAAGCGTGGCTATTTCCTGAGAAAACCCGAAGAAACACCCAGAAAAGGTGAAGGCCAAAAGCGCAAGGATAAGGGCAAGGCGCACGATTCCCCCTCCTATTCTTTTACCCTGAGGCGCTCGCGGTAACTCGCGTATTCAGGAACAAGGCGCTTGTACTCCCCATGCATGAGGGGCGAGGAGATGAGGAAATCCGCTGATGCCCGGTTGCAGGCGATGGGAATATTCCAGACGACGGCGATGCGAAGGAGTGCTTTCACATCGGGGTCGTGGGGCAGGGGTTCCAGGGGGTCCCAGAAGAAGATGAGGAAGTCGATTTCCCCTTCGGCAATCTTTGCCCCGATTTGCTGGTCTCCTCCAAGGGGACCGCTTTCAAGTTTTATGATGGGGAGGTTGAGTTCCCGTTCAAGAATCTCCCCTGTTGTTCCTGTGGCGTAGAGCCTGTGCCGGGCCAGGGTTCCCCGGTTGAACTTGGCCCATTCAAGGAGCTCTTCCTTTTTGTTGTCATGGGCGATAAGGGCGATGGATTTTTGCGCTTTCATAGGGACTTCACGGTACTTCATGGCGCTCACCTCAAGGGCACTTTCGCAATCATTGTACCACGGAGTATAATGGAGGTGCCATGGGTGCTGCAGAGCTCTA
>JBDIWL010000259.1:0-2033 GCA_039638315.1 Candidatus Caldatribacterium thermophilum
ACCAGGATAGAGTACCACCTCTTCTTCCCCCTTCGGGGGAGCCGTAACCGTCTCCTGCTGCGCCCCAACCCTGCTCTTCCCAAAGGGCAAAAACCGCAAAAACGGGAGATCCACCATGCCCGTGAACTGGAGGAAGACGAGAAAGGTAACCCCAAAAACGAGGACAAGGAGCACGGTTTCCCCCGCCCCACCCTTTTTCCGCTCCGTCTTCGTCTTTGGGATGCCTCCGGCGGCAATTTTTTCTTTCGCCACCCGGGGTGCCTTCTTCCCCTGCACCGTCTATCCCTCCAGCACCTTTTTAATGAACGCCTGGGTCTCTGGAAAAGGCGGAACTCCCCCATATGCTCTTACCCGTGAAGGACCAGCGTTGTACGCCGCAAGGGCAAGCTCGAGGTTTCCGAAACGGTCAAGAAGCCCCCGGAGGTACCGCACGCCACCTTCAACGTTCTGTCGTACATCGAAGGGGTCAGAAACCCCAAGGTCTCTGCACGTTTCAGGCATAAGCTGCATGAGCCCCATAGCACCTTTTGGAGACACCGCTTTCGGGTTCCCACCCGACTCCACCTCAATGAGCTTCCGAATGAGCGATGGATTCATTCCATACTTCCTTGCACATTCCTCTACGATTTCCTCAAAAGAAGAAGACAAAGGTTCTGGTGCACACTGTGTCCTCCCCGGGACAGGTCTTCCAAAGCGCTCCTCAATCTCCCGAATCCGGGCAAGTACCCGTGCTACGTTTCCGAGCACGGTTTTTCCCCCCTTGTGAAGCGCTGCACGGCAATTTCATCAAGGGCCTTCTGGTTGTTCCGCTCCACCTCAACCCTGAAGTGTTCGTAATCCTTTTCCCGAAGCTTTTCCATGACCCTCCGTTCCATAGCCGCAGCAACGAGTTCTTCTCTCGTTTGGCGAATCTGCTCCTCAATCTGGCGCAGGTACATTTTCATCCGCTCAATACGGAGGCGGAGCGCCTCAAGGCAGTTCTCGTAAAACATCTCCTCCTCAAGCGCTACAGATCCCTTCTTCTCGCGCAAATGCCGCCGTTCCGAAAGGAGTACCTCCTCTTCCTTCTCTATGCTCTTCAAGCGTTCCCTCTGGGACTCGGCAAGGCGCTCAAGTTCTGCGAGTTTCACCTCGATGAGTTCTTCCTTGAGTCGGCAGGTATCAAGGACTTTCTGGAGCCGGAACTCGTACCCCTTCATGAGACGACCTCCCCAAAGAGCTCCTCAAGCCACCGCATGGTTTCCTCAAAGGGCGCGGGTTCATCAATCCCCTGGCGCAGGAATTCCCGAACCCGATCAATCATAGAGAGGGCGTAGTCAATGCGGGGATTTGACCCCCGTTCGTACGCACCGATGTTTATGAGGTCCTCAGCATCCTGGTACACCGCAAGGACTTCCCGGAGTTTCTGCGCCATGGCCTGGTGGCGAGGAGTGGTAATATCAGGCATGAGTCGGCTCACGCTCTGGAGGATGTCGATAGCCGGATAGTGGCCAGAGAAAGAGAGCTTCCGGGAAAGGACAATGTGGCCATCGAGGATGGAGCGGACTGTGTCAGCAATAGGGTCGTTCATGTCGTCACCCTCCACAAGGACTGTGTACAGGGCAGTGATGGTTCCCTGGGCAAAATTCCCGGTTCGTTCCATGAGGCGGGGAAGCATGGTGAAGACTGAGGGAGTGTATCCGCGAGTCGTGGGTGGTTCACCGACGGCAAGGCCAAGTTCCCGCTGCGCCATGGCCAGGCGAGTCACGGAATCCATCATGAAGAGGACATCCTTGCCCTTATCCCGGAAGTACTCGGCAATCGCTGTGGCGCAAAAGGCAGCCTTAATACGCAGGAGGGGGGCCTGGTCTGAGGTGGCCACAACGATGCAGCTCCGCTGCAAGCCCTCTTCTTTCAAGTCCCGCTCGATGAACTCCTTGACCTCCCTTCCCCGCTCCCCCACCAGGGCAATGACGTTCACCTCACTCTGTGCCCGGCGGGCGATCATGCCAAGGAGGGTACTCTTGCCTACACCGCTTCCTGCGAAAATGCCA
>JBDIWL010000260.1:0-2027 GCA_039638315.1 Candidatus Caldatribacterium thermophilum
TTGTGAAGGAGTTTGCGAATCGCCTCGGGGGAGAACCTGTGTACCTCTTTGCTCCTGCTTTTGCAAAGAGCCCTGAAACGCGGGATGCTTTCCTGAGTGAAAAGGAAGTTCAGGAAGTACTGCGAATGGCTGAAGAAGTTGATGTGGCCCTTGTGGGCATCGGTGGTATGCGAAGAGAAACCAGTCTCCTTATAGAAACGGGAAACTTTGAAGAGGAGGAAATAGAGAAGCTTGTCCACAAGGGTGCAGTTGGTGCTATCTGCGGGACCTTTTTTGACGCTCGCGGAGAAATCATCGAGAGCGACCTTGACCAAAAGAGAATCGCTGCCAATGTCAAGCGTATCCGGGAACGGGGCTCGCGGGTTATCGGTGTGGCGGGAGGCATGGAAAAGAAAGAAGCTATTCTTGGAGCACTGCAGGGTAAGTGGTTAACTGACCTTATCACGGATGCCCAGGTAGGTAAATGGCTCCTCAGTACATCAACCAAAGAATAGCCGGAAGAGGTGGGGTGTGATGATGCTTGTTCTTGCCTCGGACCACTTTGGTTTTCCTTTGAAGAAAGTTATCGCAGAGTACCTTCAGGAAGAAGGAATCCCCTTCGAAGACCTCGGAGTTTTTTCAGAAGAGGAGGTAGTTGACTATCCGGATGTAGCTTTAAAAGCGTGCCTTGGGATTCGAGAGGGTAGGTACAACCGGGGGATTCTCGTGTGTGGTACTGGAATTGGCATGGCTATTGCGGCGAACAAAATTCCTGGAATTTACGCAGCTTGTGCCCATGACATTTACTCAGCTGAGCGAGCGCGAAAGAGCAATAATGCTAATGTCTTGACCCTGGGACGACACATTGTTGGACCAGAACTTGCCAAAATGCTTGTGTCGGCCTTTTTGAAAAGTGAGTTTCAAGGTGGACGATCCATCCCTAAGGTGGAGAAAATCCAGGCAATTGAGCGTCAATACTTGAAGACGTAAAACTCCCCTTTCCCCTTCTTGATTTTTCGCCCCCGGTATTCTATCTTCAAGGAAAACTAACGGGGGCGATGTATTTTGTCGTACGAGGCTCTTCAAAGGGTTAAGAACCTTGTTGTTGACCTCGATGGAGTTGTTTACCTCCTAAACACGCCAATTCCTGAAAACGTGGAGTTTTTACATCGTGCTCGTCTTAAGGGGTTCCGGATGGCTTTCCTCACGAATAATACTTTCCTTACCCGAGAAGGGTACATGGCGAAACTCCGAAGCATGGGGGTGGAAGCAGAGGTTGAAGAAATTTTCTCCTCGGCCTTCGTCACTGCAGGGTATCTGCAACGTGAAAAACCAGGAGCCCGGGTATACGCCGTAGGGGAGAAAGGGCTTAAAGAGGAGCTCAGAAGGGCAGAGTTACAGGTTCTTTCCAGATTTTCCCCAAAGGGCGTTGACTTTGTCGTTGTTGGTCTTGACCGTCGCTTTACCTTCCAGAAAATGAAAACAGCTCTTGATTTCCTCTTAAAAGGAGCACAGCTTGTGGGGACAAACCCTGATCCCACGTATCCCACGGAGGGCGGGGTTATTCCTGGTGCTGGGGCGATTCTTGCGGGTCTTGAGCGGGCATCGGGCTGTAAGGCTCGGGTTATTGGGAAACCATCTCCTGACATTCTCCTTTTTGTGCTCGATGTCCTTGGTTTCCAACCCGAGGAAACCGCCATTATTGGGGATCGTATTGACACAGATGTGCTCTTGGGTAAGAATTGTGGCGTGTCAACCATCCTTGTCCTGACAGGTGTTGCGCGACGAGAAGAAGTTCTTACTTCTCCTATCAAGCCGGACATCGTCGTGGAGACGCTCCAGGAACTGCAGGGCATTCTGGGCTTTTGAGAGGTGAGCGCCATGGAGTGGAAATCTCAGGTGGAAATCTACGATACCACCTTGCGTGATGGATCGCAGATGGAGGGTGTGAATTTTTCTCTCCAGGATAAGCTTCGTATTGCTGAGAAACTGGATGATATGGGATTCCACTATATCGAAGGAGGATGGCCAGGAGCCAACCCTAAGGA
>JBDIWL010000261.1:0-2021 GCA_039638315.1 Candidatus Caldatribacterium thermophilum
CGCATCCACGGAGAACGTTCCGTGAGTGAACTCTTCATATAGGGAGTGAGGGACGCGATGAAACGAGGCGAAGTGGTGACCGTAACCCTTGAGCGACGAGGAGAACTTGGCAAGGGAGGAGCCCGGAGGCTCCGTCGGATGGGGTACGTTCCGGCGGTTCTCTACTCGCGGGAGAGCAGCAAGGGTTCTGAACCCTTGAAAATCCGCCTTGGAGAACTTGAGCGCTTACTCCGTATCCCCGGAGTTACCCATCACATCCTTGAACTTTCCATCGATGGGGAAAAGCGCCGAGGGATCATCAAGGACATCCAGTACAATCCGGTGAAAAACGAAATCTGGCATGTCGATTTCTACGAGGTCAAGGCGGACCAGAAGATTACCATCACCGTCCCGGTGGTCCTCCAGGGTGAGGCAAAGGGTGTAAAGGCTGGAGGTATTCTTGAGCTTGCGACTCCTGAGCTTGAGGTGGAATGCTTCCCTGACGCCATTCCTGAGGCCATCGTTGTGGACGTGACGAATCTCGAAATTGGCGATGCCATCCATGTCCGGGAACTCCAGGTTCCAGAAGGTGTTACCGTTGCCGAGAACCCCGATGAGGTCGTGGTGGTTATCACACCACCTGAGGTGACCGTTGAGGAAGAGGCGGCATCGGAAGAAGAACCGGAGGGCCCAAAAGTCATCGCCAAGGGGAAAGCTGAGAAAGGAGAAAAATGAGGTAGGCCTGTGTTCCTCGTTGTGGGGCTTGGGAACCCGGGGAAGCGTTTTGCCGAGACCCGGCACAACGCCGGGTTTCGGGTTGTGGATTGTGTGGCAGAGCGTCTTGGGTGTTCCTGGAAAACCGCAGATCGCTTCAGCTTCGCTCGGGGCATCTTTGAGGAAAAAGAGGTGTACCTTCTCAAGCCTCTGACCTTTATGAACTTGAGTGGTGAAGGCCTTTTAGCCTTTTTTGCTCACCATGGACACACCTTTGAGGACATTATCGTTGTCCATGACGAACTCGATTTCCCCCCGGGTGTGGTGCGCATAAAGCGCGGTGGGGGTGTGGCTGGCCACAAGGGTCTGCAATCCCTTGTGGATGCTTTGGGAAGGAATGATTTTGTTCGGGTACGGGTGGGCATTGGGAAGCCAAAGGAGAAGCACCTTGTTGTTGACTACGTCCTTGGAGTTCCCGAAGGGGATGAACGGACGATCCTTGAAGCGGCGGAAAGGAGGGCTGCAGAGGCTGTTCTCTGCATTCTTGAGTGTGGGGTGGAGAAGGCCATGAATCGCTTCAACGCCCGGGAAAAGGGGGAGCAAAGCGGTGAACAGAAAGAAGCTTGCTGAAGTACTGTCCCTTGTTCTGCAGCCTCAGGCTGTAGCTCTCCTCCTCTACGCCCTTGTTTCTTGCAACGTTTTGCGGGGACTTCGGGCGGTGGGCGTTTTCCTTCTCTCGGCGGTTTTTGTGAGCGTTCTCCCCACAGTTTTCGTCCTTTCCCTTGCAAGGAAGGGTCGGGTGTCTGACCCCGACCTTCCGCGCCGGGAAGAGCGCTTCGTGCCGTACCTTGGCATTGTGGGAATGTACAGTATCCTTTATGTGCTCCTGTATCTTCTTGCAGTGCCACGGGAGCTTCTCGCCATAACCCTCTGTTACGTTACCGTGACCCTGGTGGGTGCGGTGATTTCCCTCTTCTGGAAAATCAGCCTGCATCTTGCAGGTATTGCCGGGCCGGTCACGGCCCTTGTGCTCCTTGTGCATCCGCTCTTTGCGGTACTCTTTGGACTCCTTGTGCCCCTTGGGTGGGCGCGGGTGTTCCTGAAAAAGCACACCGTGCTTCAGGTCATCTCCGGAAGCCTCATGTCCTCCGCCATCACCTATGGTATAGTCCACTGGGTGGCGCTATAGGGGAATGCGGGAACGTGCGCTTTTCAAAGAACTGAGGCACCTGGAGCAGGAGCTCCTCAAAAGGTACTCCCTTTCGCTCCATCTTCCGGTTTCCTTTGCTTCCCTTTTTGCCCTCACTCTTGGGCGGGAGTATCCGGTT